>URVZ01000087.1 GCA_900551365.1 uncultured Collinsella sp. | reverse complement strand
ACCCAAAACAAAAGGTGGCCACGCGCGCCTTGGCGCCAATGACCACCCTGACTACTCGGCTAAATTGTACTGTGCGCCGCTAGCCGCGAGGCGCGTCAATTGCGACCTTGCCGCTCTCCAGCACGTGGACGCGGCCGTCGGCGAGCATCCGCACGACCTCGGGATACAGCACGTGCTCAATCGCGTGGATGTGCTCCTCGAGCGTGTCGACATCCCAGCCCTCCTCAACAGCCAGCGCACGCTGGGCGATGATGGGACCGTTGTCGTAGATCTCGTTGGCAAAATGCACGGTCACGCCAGTTACCTTGACGCCGCGCGCAAAGGCATCGTCAATCGCATGCGCACCGGTAAAGCTCGGCAGCAGCGCCGGATGCAGATTGACCACGCGGTTGGGAAACGCCGCCAGCAGAGGCGTGTGCACCATGCGCATGTAGCCGGCCATGACCACATACTCGCAGCCGCGCTCGAGAAGCTCGTGCGCGATGATCTCGTCGGCGGCAATAGGGTCGGCATAGACATCCTTAGACAGCGTGAGCGTCTGGATGCCCGCGCGCTCAGCGCGCAGCAAACCCTTAGCCGAAGGACGGCTCGACACCACAAGCTCAATCGAAGCGTTGAGTTTGCCGGCAGCGATCAGATCGATCAGCGCCTGCAGGTTGGTACCCGAACCGCTGATGAGCACACCGATCTTGAGCGGCTCGGCCGTATCGGTGCCGGTCGGACGGGTATAGGGCACAAAATCCAGGCCCTCGGCGGCAGTCATCTGCTCGTTAGCGCTCATCGGAGTACACGACCTTACCGGAACCCTCGACGCACTCGCCCACGCGGAACGGCTTCTCGCCCAGCGCGACCAGAGCCTCGGTCACCGCGGCCTCGTCCTCGGGGGCGACGATCAGGCACAGGCCAACGCCCATGTTGAAGGTCTTGCATGCCTCATTGGGCGCGAGCTCGGCCTGGCGCGACACATAGGTGATGACGGGCGGAACGTCCCAACCCATCTCGGCACCGTTGCGGGTGACCACGGCGTCGACGTCGTCGGCGAGCGCGCGGTTGAGGTTCTCGGTAATACCGCCGCCAGTGATGTGGGCGATGGCGTGCACCGGAGCGCCACCGCGCAGCAGCTCCAGAATAGGCTTGACGTAGATGCGCGTGGGGGCCAGCAGAGCGTCAGCCAGCGATGCGCCACCGAGCTCCTCGAGCGGGCGGCTCAGCTCTTCGGCCTTAGCGGCGGCCTCGGGCGTGCCCGGCTTAATGCCGTCGACGCCGATGACCTTGCGCACGAGCGAGTAGCCGTTGGAGTGCACGCCGGTGGAAGGCAGGCCCAGGATCACGTCGCCGGGACGGACATTCGCGGGGTCGAGCATCTTGGGACGGTCGACGACGCCCACGGTAAAGCCGGCAAGGTCGTAGTCGGCCGGAGCCATGACGCCCGGGTGCTCGGCCATCTCGCCGCCCACGAGCGCGCAGCCCGCGAGCTTGCAGCCGTCGGCCACGCCCTTGATGATCTTTGCCATGTGCTCGGCCTCGATGTGGCCGATGGCAACGTAGTCCAGGAAGAACAGCGGCTCGGCGCCCGAAGCCAAAATGTCGTTGACGCACATGGCGACCAGGTCCTGGCCCACCGTCTCGTGACGGTCCATGATCTGAGCGAGCACGAGCTTGGTGCCCACGCCGTCGGTACCGCTGATCAGAATCGGGTCTTCCATATCCTTAAGCGCGGCGGCCGAGAACAGGCCACCGAAGCCACCGATGCCGCCGATGACCTCGGGACGGTTGGTGTCCTTAACCATTTGCTTAATAGCGTCGACGGCGCGGCCGCCCTCAGCGGTATCGACGCCGGCATCCTCATACGTCACATGCTTGCTGTCGCTCATCTGAGCCTTCCTCTCCCACTACCGTGGCGCCGCGCGGGCGCCAAACGGTGCTCATAGTTGCGTTCATTTCGGCGTGTGCCATAACAGCACACGCCGTCATATCAACAAAACAGCAGGTAAAACCTACCAGAATAAACCTGTCCCTACATGGCAGGCTTTAGGCCTCGCCGTGCTCCTCTTCCCAGCTGCGGTCGTCGTATTTCTCGACCACGGCGTCGTCGTCAAAGTGCAGCGGCTTATCCAGGTTGCGGGGCTTAAAGCCCTCCATAAACTTATCGCGGCCAAAGCTCTCGGGAATCGCCACGGGGTAGCGGCCGGTAAAGCACGCATCGCAGTAACCGCCCTTGGGCATGACCTTAAGCAGGCCCTCGACCGAAAGGAAGGCCAGCGAATCGGCGCCGATATACTCGCAAATCTCGTCGACCGTCTTGTTGGCGCTGATAAGCTGCGACTGCACGTCGGTATCGATACCGTAGAAGCACGGCCAGATGACCTCGGGCGAGTTGATGCGGATATGAATCTCCTTGGCGCCGGCGTTGCGCAGCATCTTGACGAGCTGCACCATAGTGGTGCCACGCACGATGGAGTCGTCGATCACGACGAGGCGCTTGCCCTCGATGTTGTCGCGCAGCGGGTTAAGCTTCATGCGCACGCCCATGGCGCGCAACTCCTGCGTAGGCTCGATAAACGTACGGCCCACGTAGCGGTTCTTGATAAGACCCTCGCCAAAGGGAATACCGCTCTCGTGCGAATACCCCTCCGCGGGCGGCAGGCCGGAGTCGGGCACGCCGATGACCAGGTCGGCCTCGACGGGCTCCTCATGTGCCAGCTGACGACCCATGTCGTAACGGCAGGCGTAAACGCTCTTGCCGTTCATGATGGAGTCGGGACGGGCGAAGTAGACCTGCTCAAAGATGCAGTTGGCGGGCTCTTCGGCTGCAGGCACGCCCTGCTCGGATACCAGACCCTCGGCGCTGATGCGCAAGATCTCGCCGGGACGGACGTCACGGACGTACTCGGCGCCCACGATGTCGAGTGCGCAGGTCTCGGAAGCAACGACCCAGCCGCCGGCGCGCGTGACATGGACGGCGGAGTCGACCGTCGCGGCGCCGTCTTGCGAGGGCAGCTGCGAAACGGATGCGGCATCGGCCTGGTCCAGACCCTCGTCCACCAGCTTGCCCAGCACGAGCGGGCGAATGCCGTGCGGATCGCGGAATGCGTAGAGCGCCTGCTCGTTGATGAGCGTCATGGCGTAGCCGCCGCGCACGAGCTCCATGGTCTTGCGAATGCCCTCACGCAGATGACCCGTACGCTGGGTAAAGTAGCCGATAAGCTTGGTCGCGACCTCGGAATCCGAATTGGAGAGGAACGGCACGCCCAGCTCGATCAGCTGGCGGCGCAGCTCGTCGGTGTTGACCAGAGTGCCGTTGTGAGCAAGCGCGATAATGACGCTGTTGATGGTAGAAAGATGCGGCTGCGAGGCTTCCCAGCTCTTGGCACCGGCGGTGCCATAGCGCACGTGGCCCACGGCCAGTTGGCCGGAGAGTGTCGACAGGTCGGCGTTGGAGAACACGCGGTCGAGCAGGCCCAGATCCTTGCGGACCATAACCGTGCCGCCATCACCCACGGCGATTCCCGCCGATTCCTGGCCGCGATGCTGCAGCGCGCGCAGACCAAAGTACGTCAGTCGGGCCACATCGCGATCGGGTGCCCACACACCAAAAATGCCGCATTCCTCATGCAGCTGGTCGGAGTCCGGATCATACGTCGACATGGTCTTCACCTGTCCCGCGGCGCGCTCGGCCGCGTGGATGGTTTCTTGAGACATGGCATCCCCTCAGAGCCTCGTTATTTGGCGTTACCTGCCCTATTATACGCACGGCAAGACAAGCACTCCCGCGCATGAACAGCGCTTTTTAAAAGCCCACCGAGCTTATAATCCGTTTTGCAGCCAAACATTTTATTGGGCAACCGCCTCGGGGCCGACGATCCCGCATACTTCCGTTGCGACGCGTCTCGTCAACCGCTAGGGCTTACATTGCTGCAATTGGGTCGTTTGTCCTGTCTTTTAGCAGGTCGGCGGCGTATCCTTGTACCTACAGCAAAACGAGAAAGGTTCTATATGGATCGAAACGAACTCGACCCCAGCGTCCCCAGCGCCACGGAGGTCAAGAAGATCCCCCTCATCATTAAGGTGTACGCCGTCCTGTGCATCCTGTCCGGCGTGGGCACGCTCCCTTCGGTCGGCGCCTTTATGTGGCAGGTCATCACCGCGCTCATCAACGGCAACGCCGCCGCCAAGCTCGGCGACAACACGCTCGTCGCGGTCGGACTGATTGTCGCCGGCATCATGCTCTCGGCTGCCAGTGCCGTCATCCTGATCATCTTTGGCCTGGACCTTATCAAAAACCAGCGCCGCAACGCTGCCCGTCTGTCCTATATCCTTATCGCGTTTACCGTCGTCGAGCTTTTGGTTGACGTGATGCTCCAGGGCATCGGGCCCTTCTTGCTGCGCCCTGCCATCCAGCTCGGCATCCTCGTCGCGCTTTCGGCCACCGTCGACCCCACGCTGCGCCAGGAGCGCGAGCTGCAGCGCCGCCTGCAGGAAATGCTCGATCGCGACGCCGCCGCCGAGGGCATGCTCGGGCGCGATGAAACCGGCGAAGGCTACATTAAGCTCAACTACTTCAACCTGTTCTGGGTATTCTTTGTCTGCTGCATACTCGGCCTGATCGCCGAGGACATCTGGCACATGACGGTCGACGACCCGGGCGTCTACCAGAACCGCGCCGGCATGCTGTTTGGCCCCTTCAGCCCCATCTACGGATTTGGCGCCGTACTCATGACCATGGTGCTCAACCGCTTCTACAAAAAGAACCCCATCATTATCTTTTTGGTGAGCGCGCTGCTCGGCGCAAGCTTTGAGGTGTTCGTGGGCTGGTTTATGCAGACCTCGTTTGGCGTGGTCTCGTGGAGCTACTCGCATATGAAGCTCTTTGGCATGCCCGATCCGCTCGCCGTCCTTACCGGCGGACGTACCTGCACGGGCTTCGCCTGCCTGTGGGGCCTGGGTGGCCTCATCTGGATCAAGCTGCTGTTGCCGAGGCTGCTCAAGCTCATCAACATGATTCCGTGGAAGAGCCGCTACTCCGCTACCGTCATCTTCACCATCATTATGCTGGTCGATGGCGTTATGACACTGCAGTCGCTCGACTACTGGTACCAGCGCGTCAACGGCACGGAGCCGGATATTCCCGTTGCGCAGTTCTACGGCAAGTACTTCGATAATGACTTTATGGAGAATCGCTTCCAGAGCATGACCATGAGCCCCAAGGATGCGACGCGCGTGTAGCGTCAACCGCGTCCAAAACGCAAAATGCCCGCCGGTATCACACGTACCGGCAGGCATTTTTATAAACGAGTCTTCTATCGACGCAAGCCTCTACGCCTCGCGCTCGACCTCACTCACGCATTCGTTCTTGATGGTGCCAACGAGTGCCTGCAGCGCATCGACCACGTGCGGGCGAATGTCCCCGCCGATGAGCACGAGCATGATGTCGTCACCCACGGCGAGCTCGCCGCTTGCCAGCCACACGCGCACATAGCCGATACCCGGCATCGCGCTCGTGGCCTCGATAGCAGCCTGCACCTTCTGAGCATCGAAGCCGAACACCATGCCGCCCACCTTGTGGCCCGGCGCCACGCCATCGGTCTCGACACCGCGCGCCTCGGACTTGGGCGTCGCGCGCACCACACCGTTATGCGTCAGATACATCCCACAGCCTGCCGCCGAAGCATCGGCCTTGGCCTCGCGCAGCCAAGCATCAACCGAAGGCATCGTTTTGCCATTCTCGAGCATCATTTCCCCTTTCACCGTCATTGAGTAGCCCATTATCTATTCCTCGACCGGCGTGAGCACCATGACGGCACGTGTGTTGCTCAGCGATAACGAACGACAGGTCACAAGCGTTACGACCTTGGTTGCCGAGGCGGCGCGGTCGCCTGCATCACTCGCCACTGCCGAAGCACCGTCGAGCATCTCGGACAGGTAGTTCTTGAGCCCGTCGTCGCCCTCAAAATTGGTCGTGCGCGCCTTGGCATACGTGTCCTCGACCACCTTGGTCGCCAGCGGTCGCAGCTTATACGTTACATCGCGCGTGATGTAATACACGTACTCGATGCTATCGAACGTCGCTTGGTCGGTGGTGTCCGAAATCACGTTGAACATCGACCCATCGTTCATATGGTGGCCGTAAATCGTGGTCTGCTGGTCAACCATTCCCGGCGCGGTGTCGTCGCTGTCCAAGAAGATCGCACCCGATGCATTGGACGTACCGTCAAACAGCGTGTTGAGGTATTTGGAGTTGTTGTTGGTCTGCACCACGGGATAGTTGATGTTGGTTCCCGGCACATAAATCCAACCCACAATCTCGGGGTTTGTCTGAGCAAGCGCATCGAAGTCGATAATCGGCACGCCGCTGGCGTCCTGATCGCTTACATATTGCTTCTCGATTTTCTGGTACGAATCGCTTGCCTGCTTATAGCCAATCTGAGCATTGATAAAGATAGCGGCGGCGGCGACAATCAGACCGATGCCCACGATAATGAGCAGAATAGGAATGATGGAGCGGCGCTTTTTACGCGGCGGCTCAGTGTAGCTGGACGCCGCGCCGCTCGTTTGCCTCGGCGTCCGGGCCTGCTTCTTTGCCGTGCCATATGACGAAGGGCGATACGCAGCCGGCGTATCCTGGCGGCGATGGGACGCCGGTGTCACGGGGCGCGGCGCGCGCGGCTGCTGAGGAGAGGATGTCCGACCCTGCTGCGCCGCATGGGCAGCACCCGGCTTCGACGGATCGGGAATCTGAGAAGCCTTGAATCGTTTTCCCTGATAGTCGGACATGGCTCTCCTTATACTGCGGTGAAACGGCGGAACGTCTAGGCGTCGGCCATCTCCTGCTTCATCTTCTCGATAACCTTGCGGTACTCGGGGTCGCATGCGCCCAGAATCTGCGTGGCGTAGATGGCGGCGTTCTTGGCGCCGTTGATGGCAACGCAGGCCACGGGCACACCCGAAGGCATCTGCACCATCGACAGCAGCGAATCCATACCGCCCAGGTCACTCGTCTTCATAGGCACACCGATAACCGGTAGCGGCGTAAAGGCAGCCACGACACCACCCAAGTGAGCGGCCTTGCCGGCGGCGGCAATGATCACCTTAATGCCACGGTCGGCAGCAGTCGAAGCCCACTCGTGGACCTTCGCCGGCGTGCGGTGTGCGCTCGCAATGACAAGCTCATAGGGCACACCGAGCGCCTCGAGCTCGGCGGTGCAGCCTTCCATAACGCCCAGATCGGACTTGGAGCCCATGATGATCCCGACAACCGGCTTTTGATCTGCCATAAACAAAGACCTCCTGTTGAGAGCGGTGACGCGGCGGATCCGCGACCCTTAACTACTGAGAGTAGTATAGCTGCTCCCGTCCCTGCGGTCTTTGTGGCGCTTCGCGGGCGGGCCAGGCTTTATCTTCACTCCGGTTGCTTCGCAAAGTCGTTCAGATAAAGCCTG
>URVZ01000086.1 GCA_900551365.1 uncultured Collinsella sp. | reverse complement strand
TCCGCACATGTGCGGATGAATGTGGGAGGTGTTCGGATGAAGTTGATAATCAAGGGACTATCGGCAAGCGAGGAGCAATTAAACAAGTTGGTTGATAATTGCATGAAAGCAGATATACTACAATTGATTAGATAGAGGAGGTTTCTGCATGGACGTTATTAACAAAGATCTCTTGGAGCAACTGAAAGAGTTTCAGGAAGAGGGCGTCGTGGTAGAAGTGTTCGACTTTGAGGACTACATGGATAAATTCTGCCATTAGTTTCGGAATTTACTCGCCTCGCTTAAAGGAGAAGTCGATTATCGATTTCTCCTTTTTTAATTAAAGATATTTTTGAAATACATGCTCTTAGCACAGGTTGGCCTCTCAGTAAACTGGGAGGTTGCTTTGGCTAGTTAGAGATATGTGAACGTCCGTTAGACTGAATCTCAGGGTAGAAGGGGCCTCCAGTGTCCAGATCAACAAGGCAATGCTGCGTTTCGGCTAATAAGAACGATGGCTTTTTGCGTGTGGCGGCGGCTTCGCCGCGGATTCGCGTGGCCGATGTCGAGGGCAATGCCGAGGTTGCACTGGCGGCTGTTCGCGAGGCTGCCGAGCGCGGCGTTCGCGCGCTGGTGCTGCCCGAGCTCAACTTGTGCGGCTATACCGCGGCCGATCTGTTCCATAACCGCACATTACTGCATGCCTGCGAGGCTGCTTTGGTGCATATCCTCGATGAGACTCGTGAGCTGCCGATTGTCTTTACCATCGGTCTTCCCGTTGCAGTTGCCGAGAATATCTACAACTGCGCCGCCGTGTGCTGCGCGGGCGAGCTTTTGGGCCTCACGGCCAAGAAGTATCTGCCCAACTATGGCGAGTTCTATGAGCGTCGCTGGTTTGCTCCGTCGCCTGCGGATCCCGTGTGGGTTGAATTTGCCGGTCAGGGTCCGGTTCCGCTGGGTTCGGGGCTTGTCTACCGCTGCTGTGATGAGGGTGCCGAGGATATGGTGCTGGGCGTTGAAGTCTGCGAGGACCTGTGGGTGCCGGCGCCCCCTTCGACCGAGATGGCGCTTGCCGGTGCGACGGTGATTCTCAACCCGTCGGCCTCGGACGAGATTATCGGTAAGGCAGATTACCGCCGCAGCCTTATCTCCAATCAGAGCGCGCGCCTGTACTGCGCCTATGCCTACGCGGACGCGAGCGAGGGCGAGTCCACGACCGACATGGTCTTTGCGGGTGAGAACCTCGTCTACGAAAACGGCTCCAAGCTCGCCGCGACCAAACTGCTTACCTGCGATATGGCCATCGCCGACGTTGACCTTGACCGCCTGGTTGCCGAGCGCCGTCGCTCGACGACGTGGACGCGCACCGACGATGCGCCGGAGGCCACGACCATTGAGTTTTCGTTTGAGGGCGTGCTGGCCGAAGAACCTGTCTTGCGCGATGCCTGCGATATCGACCGCGTTTTCCCGCGCGCGCCCTTTGTGCCGGCCGACCACGGCGACCTGGCCGAGCGCTGCGAGACCATCCTCGACCTGCAGACTGCGGGCCTCAAGACCCGCCTTGCCCATACGGGCACCAAGGCGGCCGTTATCGGCCTTTCGGGCGGTCTCGATTCCACGCTGGCGCTGCTTGTGACCGTGCGTGCCTTCGATGCACTGGGGCTGCCGCGCACTGGTATCACAGCCGTGTCCATGCCCGGCTTCGGCACGACGCATCGCACCAAGTCGAATGCCGAGTCGCTCGCTCGCGACCTGGGTGTGAGCTTCCGCGAGGTTTCGATCCACGCGGCTGTGGAGCAGCACTTCAAGGACATTGAGCATGATCCAGCTGTGCAGGACGTGACCTACGAGAACAGCCAGGCGCGCGAGCGTACGCAGATTCTGATGGATCTGGCCAACCAGGCTGGCGGTTTTGTCATTGGCACGGGCGACCTGTCGGAGCTGGCGCTCGGCTGGGCTACCTATAACGGCGACCACATGAGCATGTACGCCGTCAACGCGAGCGTGCCCAAGACGCTTGTGCGCCATCTGGTGCGCTATGCCGCCGATGTCTTTGGCGGGCGCATTGCCGAGGTCTTGCTCGATATCCTCGATACGCCGGTGTCCCCCGAGCTTCTGCCGCCCACGGGCGACGGCGAGATTGCGCAGAAGACCGAGGATTTGGTGGGCCCGTACGAGTTGCACGACTACTTCCTCTACTACCTGCTGCGTTTTGGCTTTGAGCCGGGCAAGATCTACCGCATGGCGCTCAAGAGCTTCGAGGGCGTCTACGACGCCAAGACCGTCCACACGTGGCTACGTACGTTCTACCGTCGCTTCTTTGCCCAGCAGTTTAAGCGCAGCTGCCTGCCCGATGGTCCCAAGGTGGGCTCGGTGACGCTCAGCCCGCGCGGCGATTGGCGTATGCCGAGTGACGCTAGCTCGCGTCTGTGGCTTGCGCAGATCGACGCGCTCAATCCAGTTGACTAAGGTTGGCTAAATTGAACCAATACGGGGGTTGCAAGCGTTACACTTTTGCAATCTGATGGCCCGTATCGCGCGGCGCTCTTGTCGGAGCGCCGCGTTTTTCATATCGAAAGGTGGCACCATGCAGGCATCGCAGCGTCTCGACCGCTTTGGCGCGGAGGTCTTCGCCTCGCTCAACAACAAGCTTCTCGCGCTGAAGGCTCAGGGCAAGACCATTTACAACATGAGCGTGGGCACGCCCGATTTTAAGCCGTACGACCATGTGGTCGAGGCGCTCACGCAGGCAGCCCAAGATCCCGAGATGTGGAAGTATGCCCTGCGCGACCTGCCTGAACTCAAGCAGGCCGTGTGCGATTACTATGAGCGTCGCTTTGGCGTTTCGGGCATTACGCCGTCTATGGTGCAGTCGTGCAACGGCACGCAGGAGGGCGTGGGCCATTTGGGCCTGGCCCTGCTCGATCCGGGTGACACCATTCTGGTTCCCGATCCGTGTTACCCGGTCTTTGAGGCGGGCGCCAAGATCGCCGATGCCAAGCTCGAGTACTATCCGTTGGTTGCCGAGCATAATTACCTGCCCTATGTGGCGGGTATCGATCCCGAGGTGGCCGATCGTGCCAAGTATATGATCGTGTCGCTGCCCGCGAACCCGGTCGGCTCGGTGGGCACGCCCGAGGTCTACGAGGAGATTATCGCCTTTGCCCGCGAGCATGATCTGTTGATCGTTCATGACAACGCGTACTCCGACATCGTGTTTGACGGTGAGCCGGGTGGCAGCTTCCTGCAGTACCCCGGTGCGCTCGAGGTGGGCGTGGAGTTCTTCTCGCTCTCCAAGTCGTTTAACGTCACCGGCGCGCGCATCGGCTTTTTGGTCGGTCGCGAGGATGTGGTCTCGGCCTTTGCCAAGCTGCGCGGCCAGATCGACTTCGGCATGTTCTTCCCGATCCAGAAGGCCGCCATCGCCTGTCTGAACGGTCCGCGCGATGAGGTCGAGGCGCAGCGTCTGAAGTACCAGGAGCGCCGCGATGCCCTGTGCGACGGTCTTGAGGGCCTGGGCTGGGGGCGTCCCAACGCGCATGGCTCTATGTTTGTGTGGGCCAAGCTTCCCGGTGGCCGCACCGATTCCATGGCGTTTTGCGAGGAGCTCATGGAGAAGGCCGGCGTTGTGGTGACGCCGGGCGCGAGTTTTGGTCCTTCGGGCGAGGGACACGTGCGCATGGCGCTGGTCCTACCGCCCGATCAGATCGCTTTGGCTGTCGAGGCCATTCGCGAGGCGGGCCTGTATTAGAAACCTATTTCGACTCGTCAATAGCTCGAAACCGATTTCGCGCAGTTATTTTACGAATACTGCAAACAATTTCGGTAAACGGTCGATTTTTGGCTGCGAATAGGGGCATAATCAAAGTCCCGATTGGATGTATTGGGATTACGACAAGCCGCTCGGGTCGTTCCCGGGCGGCTTGTTTGTGGAGTGAGATGGGAGTTTCTAATGGTTAACGAGAAGAAGGTCGCTATTGTCGGCTGCGGTTTCGTCGGTTCGTCTTCGGCGTTCGCACTGATGCAGAGTGGTCTGTTCTCCGAGATGGTCCTCATCGACGTGGACAAGAACCGTGCCGAGGGTGAGGCCCTGGATATCGCGCACGGCATGACGTTTGCCGAGCCGATGAAGATCTACGCCGGCGATTATTCCGATGTCGCCGACGCCGCCATGATCGTCGTCACTGCTGGCGCTGCCCAGAAGCCCGGTGAGACCCGCCTGGACCTGGTCAACAAGAACGTCAGCATCTTCAAGTCCATTATTCCCGAGATTAAGAAGTCCGGCTTCGACGGCATTCTGCTAATCGTCTCCAACCCGGTCGATGTTCTGACCTACGCCGCCATCAAGATGTCCGGCCTGCCCGAGGGCCACGTCATCGGTTCCGGCACCGTGCTCGACACCGGCCGCCTGCAGCAGATGCTTGGTGCCCACGTCGAGGTTGACCCGCGCGATGTCCAGGCCTATGTCATGGGCGAGCACGGTGACTCCGAGTTTGTCGCTTGGTCCAGCGCTCAGGTTGCCGGCGTTCCGCTGAACACCTTCTGTGAGCTTCACGGCCACCTGGAGCATGAGGCTGCCGAGAAGCGCATCGCCGAGGACGTCAAGAACTCCGCCTACACCATCATCGAGAAGAAGCACGCCACCTACTATGGCGTCGCCATGGCCGTCAAGCGCATCTGCACCGCCGTTATGCGCGATGAGCAGACCGTTCTGCCTGTCTCCTCGCTCATGGTGGGCGAGTATGGCCTGTCCGATCTTGCCATCTCCATGCCGACCGTCGTTGGCCGCGACGGCGTTGTCTGCCGCGTCCCCGTGCCGCTGAACGATGACGAGCAGCATGAGCTCACCGTCTCCGCCAAGGCCCTCAAGGACATCATCGACAGCGTCGATTTCTCCTGCTAAATCAAGCTCGCTAGAGCGAAAAGCTACAATGAAGGCGTCCGGGTCCACACGGCCCGGGCGCCTTTTGGTGCAAAGTAACCTGACCCCAATGCACCATCCCAATACACCATAGTTGATGGGAGGGCCATGTCGGATTCGCCTAATTTTTTGACCTATGCTCAGACGGCGTTTGATCCGTTTGAGGAGCGGCCGTTCTGCGCGGTGGACAGCCTGGTCTTTGCGTGGTTGTCCTATTTGCGTTTGCCGGGTGATATGGCGGAGCTGACGAACTGGCAGGGCCTAGACGTACGCGAGCTGCTGCGTGCCGAGTGCTATCGGGACATGATTGACGACTTGTGGGATCCAGAGGGGAGCAGGGCCTTGTTGGAGGCCGTGGCAGCAAGTCCTCGCTACCGTGGCGTGCACGTTTGCGGCTATCGTGCTGTGAGCGATGTGGTGGCGACGGAGCAGTTTGCAGCCATGGCGTTCCGGTTTCCGGCGGGGTTTAGTTATCTTTCCTTCCGGGGGACCGATAGTACGATTGTGGGCTGGAAAGAAGACTTTAACATGGCGTTCCGGTGTCCTGTGCCGGCCCAGGAATCCGCGGCACGTTATGTGGACGAGGCGGCGGATGCGATTGGCGGGCCGCTTTTGTGCGGGGGTCATTCCAAGGGTGGAAACCTTGCGGTGTACGGTGCAGCGATGTGCTCCGATGTTGCCCGTGAACGAATCGAACGGGCGTATTCCCATGATGGCCCGGGCTTCGTCGAGGAGTTTCTGAACGGCAACGCCTTTGCCGATCTTTCCGGTCGAATCGACAAGACGCTACCTCGGTCGTCGATCTTTGGCATGATGTTCGAGACACAGGAGGACTATGCCATCGTTGAGAGCACCGAGTTCAGCCTGCTGCAGCACAATCCCTTTAGCTGGGTGGTTGATGGTCACGACTTCGTGTACTGTGAGCGCCTGTCTGCCGGTGCTCGATACGTTGATGGTTCCATTCGTGAGATGCTGCTTGCAGTGTCGCCTAGCGAACGCGAGCGTTTTGTAGATGCGTTGTTCTCCGTGTTTGAGGCTACGGGTGCTGAGCGGTTTGCGGATATCGCTGGGAATCTGCGCGAGAGCCTGCCCGTGATGCTCCAGGCTGCGCAAGGCTTTGACAAGGATACGCGACGCTTTGTCTCGCAGACCATCGTGGCAATTCTTAAGTGTGCGCTGCTGCCCAGACGTCCCGAGTTCAGCGTGCCTTCTAGCGGTAAGAGCCTGGCAGAACAGCTCGAGGTGTGGCAGTCCGAGTTCCTGCGCTAACCATTGGTGCAGAGCAACCCGTCCCCGATGCGCCAATCTTCGATACGCCTGGAGCGGGCTCGACCGCTATACTGGTTCGTGCCGAAATCGATCTAGAACGGAATGCCGTATATGAAAATCAATCACGCGATTCTGCATATCCTGGACTTTGACTCTGCCGTCAACGTCATGAGCCAGCGAGAGCTCGATATCGAGAGCCGTACCGTGCGCAACTTCGTGACCACGCATCTGCGTCGCGCACGCACCTCGGCCGACAATAAACGCGCCACGTTTGCCGAGAACTCCGCATTCGGCGGCGAGCTCAAGGGCTATTTCTTTGGTGAGCGTGAGTTCGTGGATCTGTCTCAGCAGATTGCGGAGTTCATCTCTTCCGAACTTACCAAGGCCGAGAAAGCCGAGTCCACTGACGTGCTTGTGGCGGACTTTGATGACGATGAGGATGCCCGCTGGTTTGCCGTGATGCTGCTGGGCTCCAAGCAGGCTTTTATGCACGAGGTGGGTCGCGAAGAGGGCGAGGTGCGCAACGACATTGCGCGCCACTACGCCATTCTGCCGAATCCCTCGCAAAAGGTGCCGAGCTATGCAATCGTGCGTGCAAGCACCATGGAGATCGGCTATGTGGATAAGAAGCGCAAGATTGCCGGCGAGGACCGCATGCTTATCCCCGATGGCCTGCTGCAATGCGACACGGGCGTATCGGGCAAGGAGGTCATCGACACCGTGACGCGTGTGGTCGAGGAAGTCGCCGAGGAGCACGGTGCCAACACGGCTGTAGCGCTCGCTAAGGTTAAGGCTGCCGTTGCCGAGAAGGTTGAGGATGACGAGGAGCTGCCGCCTTGGGATATCGTCGATGAGGTCTTTGAGGACGAACCAGTTATCAAGGAGAGTGTGCGCGCGGCACTGACCGAGGAGAAAGTTCCTGAGCGCGTTCCCGTGGAGCGCAAGCAGGTCGAGCGCGCGGCCGTGCGCAATCACAAGATCCGTACCGACACGGGTATCGAGATCAGCTTTCCGGCCGAGATGGGTTCGAACTCCGAGTACATTGAGTTCGTCAACGAGCCCAATGGCCTCATCTCCATCGAGCTCAAAAACATCGGGTCAATTGAGAATCGATAAACTGCGCTTGGACGCTGCAAAAATAAAGGCCGAAGCCCCGGATGAGGGCTTCGGCCTTTTTACTTGGGGCTGAATTACGTTGCAGGTCGAGCATACGTCAGACACTATGACCCAATCCAGGGGCACGGAAACGACAGGAGCCCCCGCTCGTGACCGCGGGTCGGGGCTGCGACAA
>URVZ01000085.1 GCA_900551365.1 uncultured Collinsella sp. | reverse complement strand
CGGCTATTATACCACGGTGGCATCACTTATATGTCAATGTTGGTCTAACAGAGCCTTTTCTTTTCGGGCACATTTCAATAACGCGCAGGAGGAGGGATTCGAACCCGCCAGGGCGCAAAGCGTAAAGAAAACGCGCCAGTGGCGCGTTTTTAGCGCAGCGCGGTCGGCGTAAGCCGACCGGATAAATTTTGAGCGCTGCTCAAAATTTAGACATCCCTCCTATTCGACCACGCCCCCATCGCGGTCGATCCCAGCCCATATCTCAAACATGTACACCACCCTCCAAAGATGTCAAAAAATGTCGTTTTTGGAGTGTGATGTACATGTTTGCGTATGACGCGCACCGAGCATTAGTCGATTTGCTCGCATCCGGTATATTTCCCCACCTCAACGGACATAAGAGTTTGGTGTCAGCTCGAAGCGAGAGGTCCCCAATGGATACTCCTGTTCTCATTTCGCATAAAACGGCGTGGCTCATCCATCATGCACCGCGGAATCTGGTTCAAGCCGTCGCACAACGCGACTACCAGATAGGTGTGCGGGGCCTCTCTACCCAGCAACGCATCGCGCGCATTCGGCAGGCACTTACCGACTGCGGCATTCCGTCCACCATGCTCAAGACTATCGACATCTCCGTAGTATTTGCTTTCGAGCGAATTCGCGCCAACGGTGTCACTTGCCACGTTCTCGGCCAAAACCTACCCTACGACCATATTGTCGAGCTTACGCCCGGCATCTTTATCACCGACGAAGCCTTCACCTTCGTGCTCGCTGCCGAGTGGATGGACAGGATCGAATACCTCGAGTATGGTTACGAAGTTTGCGGCGACTATCGCATGGGGCTCAATCTCTCTGACCCTTACACTGAGCAACCAGCCACCACCTCCAAGGACGAAATTGTCGAACTACTCGATCGGCACCCTGGCAAACCCGGCGCCACACGCGCCAGACTCGCGCTCAGACATATCTACGACCACTCAGCCTCGCCCATGGAGACCGCATCGTCCATCGCCCTCTCACTCCCAACAAGCGAAGGCGGCGTTGGTATCCGAGGCATCGAACTCAACAAACCGCTCGAAATCCCTCAGCGTCTCTGGCATTGCACAAAAGCCCGAACGCTCAAAATCGACGCTCTTGTTACTTATCAGCGCAGGGAACTCGGCATCGAATATAAGGGCGGCTTTCACGATGAGACCGAGCGCAAGGGAGCAGATGCGGAACGAGAGGCCGTGCTCGCCCAAATGGGATATCGAATCGTTACGCTCACCTCGGCACAGTTCGCGAATCAGCTTGCCTTTCACCGCGCCATGAACAGCATTCGCGAAGCACTCGGTATGCCCCGCTGCACGGATGCCGAGTACCAGCGAAAGCAGAACGAACTGCGCAAGGCACTTATCCGCAACTGGAAGAGCGCGCAGGGCGAAGACGCACCTTCCTAGTAGCGTCATCCCAGCACGCCCCAACCAAAACATGTACATCACCCTCCAAAACCGACATTTTTTGACATCTTTGAAGGCTGACGTACACGTTTGGTACCTACGCCCCCACCCAGTCCCAACCGTTTACCGAGCAATAGGGTCGCCATGCCCGCCAACCATGTACTATGTACGGGCATTGTCTAAACCCACAATCCAAAGGACCCCATCTTGCCCGTCGTCGCCGCTATGACCATTACCTCGCATGCATCGGATGCCATGGTCGCTATTCCGTTTTGGCTCGAGATGTTCGCTGTTGTCGCTGCATCGATCTCGGGTGTGCTGGTTGCGCGCGAGCACAAGCTCGACCTGGTGGGCGCGGTCGCGCTCGCGGTGGTCTGCGGTCTGGGCGGCGGTCTTTTGCGCGACATGACGCTGCAGGTGGGCAACGTCTACATCCTCAACCAGCCGATGGCGCTGCCGCTTTCCATTGCCACGGCAGCCATCATCTATATTTTCCCGGCAATCGTCGACAAACCCGAAAAACTCATTCCCCTGCTCGACATCATCTCGGTCGGCATCTACGCCGCCACTGGAGCAGACAAGGCGCTAGTCTACGGCTTTGCGCCGGCGGTGTGCATCATGATGGGCTTTTTCACCGCGGTGGGCGGCGGCATGTTGCGCGACGGCTTTATGGGCGTGGTTCCGGGCATTTTCCAACGTACTAACTTTTATGCCATCGCCGCCATCGCCGGCTCAGCAAGCTATGTATGCCTTGTCATGAGCGGCGTCGTCAGCAACATCACCGCGTTGATCGTATGCGTTGCGATAACCATGGGGCTGCGTTGGCTGTCACTGCGCTTTGACATCAAAAGCCCCACCGAGGAAGACATCGCATGCTTTTTGCACCGCAAAAAGTAGATGGCGCGACCTCATCCTTCGAAATGCAACCGAGAGGTTCTTTTAGAGCACCCACGCGTTGGGTACCCTGTTAGGTGCATATCGAGCATCTGACGAAGGATTCACTATGCCCTGCAATCAATTCCCGTCGACCCAGCGCCATAAAGCGTGGGGCCGCATCACCATCCTATTCGCGCTCATCGCGCTCGCGCTCACCGCTCTTCCCACGGCGTCGTTCGCCGGCACGGACACCGCAGGCAATGTCCTTGCGACCGACAATGACGCCAATCCGTCTGGCGTCGAGGGTGACCTGTACTGGGCCGGACAGGCCCTCAACTTGGATGATGCGTCCATCGGCCGCGACATAATTGCAGCAGGCGAGAGCCTCTCCATCCGCGACTGCACGGTGGGCGGCGCCGTCCGCTTGGCGGCACGCACTATCGATATCGCCAAGACCACGGTTGATGGCAGCGTCACGGTGGCCGGCCAGCACGTTGTGCTCAACACCGGTAGCACCGCCAACTGTTTTTACGCGATGGGCGAGACGGTTGCCCTGCGAGGCTCCACCAAGTCGGCAGCGCTGGCAGGCGATACGGTGACCATCGATGGCACCGTCGAGGGCGATGTCGAGGTTTGGGCCGACAAGCTCATCCTGGGCAAGAACGCCCATATCACCGGCACCGTGAACGCGCACGTCTCCGAGGACCCTGAGCGCGCCGCGGGAGCCGAGGTAGGCGCACTTAAGATCGACCGCACCGAGAACGAAGATACTTCCACCGTTAACGATGTCATCGGCGGCATCGTCGCCTCGGCGCTCTCGACTTGCTTTGTCGCCCTGCTGCTCGAGCTCGTCTTTCCGCGCGCGACCGCCAGCGCCGCCGGCATGCTCCACCAGCGCCCCATGCCCCTGTGGGTGAGCGGTCTTCTGGGCACGATTGCTATCATCCCCGCCGTCCTACTGCTGATTATCTCTATCGCCGGTCTGTCGCTTGCCGGAGCCCTCATGTGCGGTGTCATTGGCATCGCGCTGGTGTCGAATGCCTTTGCAGGGTGCGCGATTGCACGCATGATCGGACACAGCCAGAACCGCTACGCCATGGCAGCCGTTGGTGGCGTAATCGCAGGCGCCCTCACGGGGCTTCCCCTCGTAGGCGGCTTCATCAGCGGCGTGGCCTTTGTCTTTATGCTCGGCTACGTTATCCAAATCATCTGGCGCAACGCTCGCCTCAAGCCGCAGCAGGCCCCCAACACGCCAGGCCTTCCCTCCGCCTAGCCGCCAACCACCACAAAAGGGCCAGGCATATTTATGGTGCTGCAAAGCAACCTGACCCCATTGCACCAAAAAGGGCGCCGACCATTGCGGTCGACGCCCTTTCTTATTGGCGGTTATAAGCCCCAGCGTTTATTTGTTGACCTGGCCGGCGCGGACGGCAGCCTTCTTGCGGTCGGTGGCGTTGAGCAGACGCTTGCGCAGGCGGATGTTCTTGGGAGTAATCTCCACCAGCTCGTCGTCGGCGATATACTCCAGCGCCTCTTCCAGCGAGAAGGTGCGAGGCGGCACCAGCTGGACGGAGATGTCGGAGGTCGAGGAACGCTGGTTGCCCAGGTTCTTGGTACGGGCGATGTTGACGACCATGTCGCCGGCCTTGCTGCGCTCGCCCACGATCATGCCCTCGTAGCACTCGGTACCCGGCTCGACAAACAGCTGGCCGCGCTCCTGCAGCGTACCCAGAGCGTAGGCAACGGCCTTCTCGGTGGTCATGGAGATCATGGCGCCGTTCTGGCGGTTGCCAATCTCGCCAGCGTAGGGGCCGTACTCCAGGAAGGTGTGGTAGAACACGCCCTCGCCGTGGGTGACGTTCATAATGCGGTTCTTAAGACCCATGATGCCGCGCGTCGGGATCTTGAACTCGAGGTGCGTCACGATGCCCGAGGTGTCCATGCTCGTCATGATGCCGCCGGAGGTGCCGAAGACCTCGACGACCTTGCCCGAGTACTCGTCCGGGCACTCGACGACGGCCTGCTCGACAGGCTCCAGCTTGTTACCGTTCTCGTCCTTCTTAAACAGAACGCGGGGACGACCGACCTGGAACTCAAAGCCCTCGCGGCGCATGGACTCCATCAGGACGGACAGGTGCAGAATGCCGCGGCCAGAGACCTCGACGCCGCTCTTGTCCTCGAGCTCCTCGATCTTCATGGTCACGTTGTTCTCGGCCTCGTTGAACAGGCGCTCCTTAAGCTGGCGGGCGCCCACGATGTCGCCGTCACGGCCGACGAGCGGGGAGGTCGAAGCCTCAAAGACGATGGACAGGGTCGGCGGGTCGATCTCGATGGGCTCGAGCTCGACGGGGTTCTCGGGGTCGGTGTAGACATCGCCGATATCGGTGCGGTCAATGCCCACGACGGCGGCGATATCGCCGGCGCCGACTTCCTGGCACTCGGTGCGGCCCAGGTAGTCGAAGGTAAAGAGCTGCTTGACGGTAGCGGTGGCGCTGGAGCCGTCGTTCTTGACGACCAGAATCTGATCGCCCTGGTGAATGGCGCCGGAGTACACGCGACCGATACCGATGCGGCCAACGAAGTTGGAGTGGTCGATGGTCACGCACTGCATGGCCAGCGGGGCATTCTCGTCAACCTCGGGCGCGGGCATGTCGTCGATGATCATATCGAGCAGCGGATACATGTCCATGTTGCCGTCGTTGGGGTCAAGGCGGGCAAAGCCATTCATGGCGCTGGCGTAGACCACGTGCTCCATGGCGAACTCAAGCTGGTCGTCGGTGGCGCCCAGGTCGGCCATGAGGTCCAGGCAGTCGTTGTAGGCCTTCTCGGGGTTAGCACCCGGACGGTCGATCTTGTTGATGACGATCATGATCTTAAGGCCGGTGTCGATAGCATGGCGCAGCACGAAGCGGGTCTGGGGCATGGGGCCCTCAAAGGCGTCCACCAGCAGCAGGGCGCCGTCGGCCATACGCAGCACGCGCTCGACCTCGCCGCCGAAGTCGGCGTGGCCCGGGGTGTCGATGACGTTGATCTTGACGTCCTTGTACTCGATAGAGATGTTCTTGGCGAGAATCGTAATGCCGCGCTCGCGCTCCTGGTCGTTGGAATCCAGGACGCGGTCCTCGACCTGCTGGTTGGCACGGAAGGCGTCCGTGGCACGCAGGAGCTTGTCGACCATCGTCGTCTTGCCGTGGTCGACGTGAGCGATGATGGCGATGTTCCTCAGATTGTCTACGCGCATGTAGTTCCCCTATCTTCTATCTATATACAACCGGCACGCGTATGCGACCCACCCAGCAATGCAACGCTCGGCGGGAATATTGAGCCTTTTACCGAAAACTCGTTTATTTTAGCGATTTTAGATGAGAGGGGTTTCCTCACCTGCAGGTTCAGGGTCGCTCCACATAAAACCATCGCCGGCGCCCATGCCCTCATACAGCACATATGCCGAAAAACCGCTCTCGAGCGTGGTTTCGAAGAAGCTCACGAGCAGAGCATCGTGATAGCCGCCGTCAACCTCGACGCAGCCGGTGTAGCCGATGGCATATCGGGCGATACGGCCCAGGCCCTCGTCCTTAAGACCCATCTTGTGCTCGGAGATAAAGTTGGTGGCCGCCTCGAGGCACGCCTCTTCGCCATCCTCATCGAGCGCCGCCAGATAACGGTTGGAAGCGGCGTCCTCAATTGCCACGACCACGCCAGGGTTTTCACCGGCGGCAAGGTCGTCCAAGAACGCGCCGATCAGATCGCACACCATGGCGTCGAGCTCGGCGGAGACGTTACCGGCGTCCTGCATATCCTGTGCCATCTTTAGACCTTCCCATCGAGTCTGGCGTAGTTACAGTTCTTGTGCCTCGGCAGCGATCTTGGCGGCAGCGTCGCGGGCGCGCATCATATCCATCGCGCGCTTGTCGAGTACCTTGATCTGGTTGGTCAGCATTACTGCATCGACCACACCCCAGATTACCAAGCCTGTTGAAATCGAAAACCCAAGCGCACCAACTGTACCACGAAGGCGCGAACAGATTGCCGCGACAAGGGCGGAGACGACAACCATCTTGATAAACGAGCCGCGGCGCTCCCGAAGCGTGCGGGCCTGCGTCACATAGGCAATGCGAGCCGCCTCGGATGCCTCCGAGCGCATCTGGGCCTCGCGCGCAATGGCCGCCGCCTCAGCCGAGATACCGCCGGACATCAGCGAACGCTCCGCAACCCTGCCGCCCCGCATTTAGAAGTCATCGGGGGAGAGCGTATGGACGAACTCGTCGAACTTCTCGAACTCCTGCTCGTCGTCGACTTCCTCGGCGTGGGTAGAAACAGTGCCCAGGCGATTCATGATGTCGTCCTCCACAAACATGGGGGCATTGCTGCGCACGGCGAGGGCGATGGCGTCGCTGGGACGGGCGTCGATCTTGCGCTCGCCGCCATCGGCCAGCACGACGATCGTCGCGTAGAACACCGGCGGCTCGGCGCGAACGATCTCGATGCGCTCGAGCTTGGCGCCCAGGGCGTCAACGGTATCGAGCAGCAGGTCATGGGTAATCGGGCGCTCGGCGCGGCCGCTATCGATGCCACGGCTAATGGCAGCAGCTTCAAACGAACCAGTCTGAATGGAAAGGGAACGCAGCGGCGCGGGCGAGTCCGATTTGCTGCTGCGCTCACGAAGCACAATAAGCGATGGCACGGGACCGGCGGCCATGACGATGGTCTCTATGTCGACACGAACCATGGAACACCTCCGGTACGTAGCGGTTAACACGCGGCAGCCCGCCGCATTGAATAGCTATACTACCCAATCTTTCGCACAGCACACAAAACCAAAATGAGATTTATCGCAGACAAGAAAAAAGCCCCGAGGCAACGCCCCAGGGCTCTTCACAGTTTTGATGGTGGACCTGACAAGATTCGAACTTGTGACCTCCCGGTTATCAGCCGGACGCTCTAACCAACTGAGCTACAGGTCCATCATGGTGGAGGTTAGGGGGATCGAACCCCTGACCTCAGGCTTGCAAAGCCCGCGCTCTCCCAGCTGAGCTAAACCCCCACGGAGACAGTAATAAACACCCCAGCGGCGACTCGGCTCTCGCTGGGGTGTTTATTGCGAAAGAAAGTGGTGGACCTGACAAGATTCGAACTTGTGACCTCCCGGTTATCAGCCGGACGCTC
>URVZ01000084.1 GCA_900551365.1 uncultured Collinsella sp. | reverse complement strand
GCGATGGCCTCCTGCTGGCCGTAGTCGGTCTTCTTCACGTTGGGCCACTGCGGCCAGGGGTTGCTCGCCGCGCGCTTATCGGGCGCCGCCGGCAAGAACTCAAACTGGCGCACGCTGCGCGCACCCTGGCGCACCGCGGTACCCACGCAGTCGTTGCCGGTATCACCGCCGCCAATGACCACGACATCCAGACCACGCGCGTCAATGGCAGGCTCGCCGCCGTCGAGCACCGAGACGGTCGAGGCCGTCAGATAGTCCACGGCGTACACCACGCCCGGAGCGTCAATGTTCGCAGCCGAAAGGCCACGCGGAGCACGGGCGCCGGCAGCCACCACGACGGCGTCAAAGTCGTCAAGCTTGGCGGCAACCTTAGGATCGCTCACGTCGGCACCCAGCTCAAAGACAATGCCCAGCTCACGCATGAGTGCCACGCGACGCTCGACCACGGACTTCTCGAGCTTCATGTTGGGAATGCCGTACATGAGCAGACCGCCCGGGCGGTCGTCGCGCTCAAACACCGTCACGCGGGCGCCGCGACGCGCAAGCTCCCATGCAGCCACCAGACCAGCCGGTCCAGAACCAACCACGGCGACCGTGGGCGCATCCTCCCCTGCCGGCTCAAAGCGGCGCGGGCCGCCGTTTGCCCATTCATGGTCGCTGATCGCACGCTCGTTATCGTGAATCGTCGTGGGTTGGCCGTCGACCGAGCCCAGGTTGCACGCGGCCTCGCACAGCGCCGGGCACACGCGGCTCGTGAACTCAGGCATGGGCGAGGTGAGCGACAGGCGCTCGGCAGCCTCATCCCAGCGGCCGCGGTACACCAACTCGTTCCACTCGGGAATCAAGTTGTGCAGCGGGCAGCCGCTCGGGCGCGCCTTGCCAAAGCTCGCGCCCATCTGGCAAAACGCCACGCCGCACATCATGCAGCGGCTCGCCTGGGCGCGACGTGCGTCGTCATCGAGCTCCACGTACAGCGGATCGAAATCACGGCTGCGCTCCTCCACGGGGCGCAGCTCATGGGTCACGCGATCGATATCAAGAAAAGCACCGGGCTTACCCATGGCACTTACGCCTCCTTCTTGGTCGAAGCAACAGAGCCGACAGCGCCGCCCGCGGCATCGAAGCGAGCGACATCCGCGGCACTCGCGCGACCGGTCACAATGTCAAACGCCAGCTCCTCTGCCTGCGCATGCGTCTTGCCGGCAGCCTCGGCGGCGGCGACAATCGCCAGCACGCGCTCGTACTCGGTTGGAATGACCTTCACAAAGTGCTTGCTCATCGTCTCAAAGCTGTAGAGCAGCTTAATGCCGCGCGGGCTCTGTGTCGCGTCCACGTGCTCCTGGATGAGCTCGCGAATCTGCGTCAGTTCGTCGGCCGTCGGGGCCTTGAGCTCCACGCTCTCGTGGTTCACACGGGCATCGAGCGTACCGTACTGGTCAAAGACATAGGCCACGCCGCCCGTCATACCGGCGGCGAAGTTCTGCCCGACCTCGCCCAAGATGAGCGCCAGACCGCCCGTCATGTACTCGCAGCCATGGTTGCCGCAGCCCTCGACCACCACGGTGGCGCCGGAGTTGCGCACGCCAAAGCGCTGGCCTGCCAGGCCGTTAATGAAGCCGCGGCCGCTCGTGGCGCCAAAGAACGCAACGTTGCCCACGATGATGTTCTCGTCGAACTTGTAGGTCGCATGCGGGTTAGGGCGCACCGACGCCTCGCCGCCCGAAAGGCCCTTGCCAAAGTAGTCGTTGGCGTCACCGCACACGTTGAGCGTAATGCCGCGCGGCAGGAAGGCGCCAAAGCTCTGACCGGCCGAACCATCGCAATCGATGGTGATGGAGCCGGCGGGCAGGCCCTCGGGATGCGCCTTGGTCACCGCGTTACCCAGGATGGTGCCCACGCAACGGTTGACGTTGGCGATATCGGCGCGGAAGCGAATCGGGCGCAGGTGCGCACGGGCATCGGCCGTATAGGGCACAAACAACGTGGAGTCGAGCGTCTTGTCGAGCTCGCTGTCCGCGGCCATCTGCGGCAGGAAGTGACGGCCGTCGGCACCCGGGATATGGGCACCAAACTCACAGGTCACACTCGCCAGCACGGGCGACAGATCGAGCAGGTTGGCCTTGCGGTTGCCCGGGACCTCGATCTGGCGCAAGCACTCGGGATGGCCGACCATCTCATCGATGGTGCGGAAGCCCAGGCTCGCCATGACCTCGCGCAGCTGCTCGGCAACAAAGAGCATAAAGTGCTCGACGTGCTCTGGCTTGCCGCGGAAGCCGCGACGCAGGCGGCAGTTTTGCGTAGCGATGCCGGCCGGGCAGGTATCCTGCTGGCAGTCGCGCTGCATGAGGCAGCCCATGGAGATGAGCGGCATGGTCGCAAAGCCAAACTCCTCGGCACCCAGCAGGCAGGCGACGGCGACGTCGGTGCCGTCCATGAGCTTGCCATCGGCCTCGAGCACCACGCGTGAGCGCAAACCGTTTTGCAGCAGCGTCTGCTGGGCCTCGGCAAGGCCAAGCTCCAGCGGCAGACCCGCGTGCCAGATAGAGTCGCGCGCAGCGGCACCCGAGCCGCCATTGTGGCCGCTGATCAAAATCTTGTCGGCAGCGCCCTTGGCCACGCCGGTGGCGATGGTGCCGACGCCGGCCTCGCTGACCAGCTTGACCGACACGCGCGCGCCGGGGTTGGCGTTCTTAAGATCGAAGATAAGCTCCGCCAGGTCCTCGATGGAGTAGATGTCGTGGTGCGGCGGAGGCGAAATCAGGCCGATGCCGGGCGTGGACTGACGGACCTCGGCGATCCAGGGGTAGACCTTCTTGCCGGGTAGGTGGCCGCCCTCGCCGGGCTTGGCGCCCTGGGCCATCTTGATCTGAATCTCGAAGGCGCTGCACAGGTAGCGGCTCGTCACGCCAAAGCGCGCGCTTGCCACCTGCTTGATGGCGGAATTCTTGGAGTCACCGTTGGCCAGCGGGGTCTCGCGACGCGGATCCTCGCCGCCCTCGCCCGAGTTGGAACGACCGTGCAGGCGGTTCATGGCGATGGCCATGCACTCGTGTGCCTCTTTGCTGATGGAACCGTACGACATGGCGCCGGTGTTAAAGCGACGGACGATGTTGAGCGCGGGCTCCACCTCGTCGAGCGAAACCGGCGTGCGACCGTTGGCATTAAAGTCCAGCAGGTCACGCAGGCGCACGGCACGGCCGGTGCGGTGCAGGCGGGCGCTGTACTCCTTAAAGGTGTCGTAGCTGTCCTCGCGGCAGGCGGTCTGCAGCAGGTAGACGGTCTGCGGGTCGATAAGGTGATCCTCGCCGCCGAGCGGGCGCCACTTGGTCAGACCCAGCGTGGGCAGCTGATCGGGAGCCGGGCTCTTGAGGATAGCGAGCGCGGCGTCGTAGTGCTCATTCTGCTCGCGCTCGACGTCCTCGACACCCATACCGCCCACACGGCTCACCGTGCCGGCGAAGTACGCGTTGACGAACTCCGGCGTAAAGCCCACGGCCTCGAAGATCTGCGCCGAATGGTAGCTCTGCACCGTGGAGATGCCCATCTTGGACATGATGGAAACGATGCCGGCGGTCGCAGCCTTGTTGTAGTTGGCGATGCCCTGCTCGGCCGTCACGCCCAGGTCGCTGCGTGCCGCCAGATCGCGGATGCACGCATGTGCGTTGTACGGATAGATGCCGCTCGCGGAGTAGCCCACCAGTGCCGCAAAGTCGTGCGGAGACACGGCGTCGCCGCACTCCACCACGATGTCGGCAAAGGTACGCACGCCGGCGCGGATCAGGTGGTTGTGCACGCAGCCCACGGCGAGCAGCGACGGCACGGGCACCTCGCCCGCAGCGGCACGGTCGCTCAGCACCACGATGTTCACGCCATCGCGAACCGCAGCCTCGACGTCTTCGGCAAGCTGCTTGAGCGCAGCCTGCAGCGCGCCCTCGCCGGCGTCGCGGCGGTAGACGGCACGGAAGCGGCGAGTCTTAAAGCCCACGCGGTCGATGGCGCAGATGCGGTCAAACTCCTCCTCGCTCAGCAGCGGACGCTCCAAGCGCACCAGCTGGCAGGCCGTGCGGGAATCCTCGAGCAGGTTGCCGTGGTTGCCCAGGTAGAGCGTGGTCGAAGTCACCATGTGCTCGCGCAGGGCATCGATCGGCGGGTTCGTGACCTGGGCGAACAGCTGATAGAAGTAGTCGAAGAACGAACGCGTCTTCTTGGACAGGCAGGCCAGCGGCGCATCGATACCCATCGAGGCGAGCGGCGCCTTGCCCTGCTGGGCCATGGGACGCACGACTTCGTCAACATCATCCCAGTGATACCCGAGCTTGGCCATGCGCACGGCGGCGGGCACCTCGGCGTCCTCGGCGGGCGTGGGCGCGACGGGCTTGTCGAGCGCGTCGACGGTCAGCGTCTCTTCGGCGATCCAATCGCGGTAGGGCTTTTCCTTGGCGTAGCGGGCGCGCAGCTCGTCGTTGTAGATCACGCGGCCGCGGGCAAAGTCGACCTCGAGCATCTGGCCCGGTCCAAGGCAGCCGCTCGTCAGGATGTTCTCGGGGCGCACCTCGATGGTGCCCACCTCGCTCGCCAGCATAAAGCGGCCGTCACGCGTCACGTAGTAGCGGGCCGGGCGCAGGCCGTTGCGGTCGAGGGCAGCACCCAGGGTACGGCCGTCGGTAAAGGCGATAGCGGCAGGACCGTCCCACGGCTCCATGAGCATGGACTGGTAGGCGTCGTAGGCGCGGCGCTCCTCGCTCAGGCTGTCGTTGTGGTCCCACGGCTCGGGCAGCAACATGGACGCGGCACGCGTGAGCGGGCGACCGTTCATGACCAGGAACTCAAGCACGTTGTCCAGAATCGCGGAATCGGAGCCCTCGCGGTTGATGATGGGCATCACGCGCTCAAGATCATGCTGCAGCACGGGGCTGTACAGGTTGGGCTCGCGGGCGCGGATCCAGTTGACGTTGCCCTTGAGGGTGTTGATCTCGCCGTTATGGATGATAAAACGGTTGGGGTGCGCGCGTTCCCAGCTGGGCGTGGTGTTGGTGGAGTAGCGCGAGTGGACGAGCGCCACGGCCGTCTTGACGGCGGCGTCGTTGAGGTCGATGAAGAAGCGGCGCATCTGCGTGGCGACCAGCATACCTTTGTACACGATGGTGCGCGAGCTCATGGAGCACACATAGAAGATCTTGTCGCGCAGGGCGAACTCGGCGTCGGCCTTCTTCTCGATGGTGCGGCGGCACACGTACAGGCGGCGCTCGAAGGCGTCACCGGCGGGCGTGTCGTCGGGGCGGCCCAGGAAGGCCTGCAGGATAGTGGGCATGCAGGCGCGGGCCGTCTCGCCCAGGTCGTGCGGGTCGACGGGCACCTCGCGCCAAAAGAGCAGCGGCACGCCGGCCTCGGCGCAGCCCTCCTCAAACACGCGACGGGCGTCCTCTACGCCCTTGTCGTCCTGCGGGAAGAACAGCATGGCCACGCCATAGTCGCCCTCTGCCGGCAGAATCTGGCCGCACTTTTGAGCCTCTTTGCGGAAAAAGTGATGCGGAACCTGGAACAGGATGCCGGCGCCGTCGCCGGTGTTCTTCTCGAGTCCGGTGCCGCCGCGGTGCTCCAAGTTGACCAGAATGGACAGCGCGTCGTCCAGAATCTGGTGATGGCGCTCGCCGTTGATATCGGCAAGCGCGCCGATGCCACATGCATCGTGGTCGAATTCGGGGCGATAAAGGCCCTGCTGCTGAGCGGAATCTGCCTGCATCGCGATCCTCCCCTTGGTGTTAGACAGTCAGTTGAATAGGCATACTAGGAGCATCGCCGGCCCGTTGTGTTTCCCGCCCGTTTCGAAACAATCGCGTAACGCACGCCCTACGAGTGGACACCGCCGACCTCAAGGGCGACAACAAGGGCCCCAGGTTCGGCCTGCAAACTCACCTCTTCAAACATCTCAATCTGTAACAGTAAGACCCAATTTCGACGACTAACTGTTACAGATTGAGATTTTCTGCAGGACAGTTTTGGTTTGTCTCGATCTGTAACACGAAGGGCCGGTTTTTGCAGCTAACTGTTACAGATCGAGATTTTCCATAGGACCATTTCTTCCTGTCTCGATCTGTAACACCTAGGTCCAATTTCCATCCCTAGTTGTTACAGATC
The DNA here is from genome assembly GCA_900551365.1 of uncultured Collinsella sp. GTDB lineage: Bacteria > Actinomycetota > Coriobacteriia > Coriobacteriales > Coriobacteriaceae > Collinsella. The sequence continues at coordinate 1,431 of URVZ01000084.1, read as the reverse complement.
AAGACATTTCGGCAACTCCTTTCCCCATCCTATTCAAATACAACAATTTTGTTAGTCTCGGTTAACCTTTAAGCCTAAAACGGGTACCCTTTACGGCGTCAAACAAACGGCACGCAGGAGTGCACCATGCTCAACCATCTCAAACAACACTTTGGTTCCCGGCGCACCGGTGGTCACGGAGGCCTAGACATTGCGCGGCATATCGGCCCCGGGTTGCTCGTCACCGTCGGCTTTATCGACCCGGGCAACTGGGCCTCAAATATGGCCGCGGGCTCGCAATTTGGCTACGCGCTGCTGTGGGTGGTCACGCTGTCCACGGTTATGCTCATCGTGTTGCAGCACAACGCTGCACACCTGGGTATCGCAACGGGCGCCTGTCTTGCCGAAGCCACGACGCGCTACCTCCCCCGTTTCGTTGGGCGCACGGTGCTCGCCAGTGCCTACCTCGCGACCATCGCCACCGCTATGGCCGAGGTCCTGGGCGGCGCGATCGCGCTCCAGATGCTCTTTGGACTGCCCGTGCGCGCCGGCTGCGTCATCGTGGCCGCGGCATCGATGGCAATGCTCATGACGAGCTCCTACAAGCGCGCCGAGCGATGGATCATCGCCTTCGTAGGCGTGGTAGGACTCTCGTTTTTGGCTGAGCTTACGCTGGTCAAGGTCGACTGGCCGCAGGCCGCCGCAAGCTGGATCACACCCAGTATGCCCACCGGCTCGGCCGCGATTATCGTAAGTGTCCTAGGCGCGGTCGTTATGCCTCACAACCTCTTCCTGCACTCCGAGGTCATCCAATCCATGCACTTCGAAGGCCAAGGCGAGCAGATTATCGAGGAACGTCTGCGCTACGAGCTCTTCGACACGCTCTTTTCGATGGGCGTGGGCTGGGCAATCAACTCGGCCATGGTCATCCTGGCCGCAACGACCTTCTTTGCGCACAGCATTGTCGTAGACGACCTCGCCGTCGCAGCGGCCACGCTCTCCCCCATCTTGGGCCCGGCGAGCTCGACCATCTTTGCGGTAGCGCTGCTGTTCGCGGGACTATCGAGCAGCGTGACAGCGGGCATGGCGGCGGGAACCATCACCGCGGGCATGTTCGACGAGGAATACGACATCCACGACCGACATTCCTCGATCGGGGTAGCGGCCTGTTTCGCCGGCGCAGTGGCGGCGTGTCTGGTCATCCCAAATCCTTTTGAAGGTCTCATCTGGAGTCAGGCACTGCTGTCGCTTCAACTGCCGATTACGGTCTTTGTGCTCATACGGCTCACCAGCTCAGCCCGCGTTATGGGCAAATACACCAACTCGCGCCCGCTCAACGCGCTGCTCGTAGGAATCGGCGTCATCGTGACGATTCTCGACATCGTGCTGCTAACGGGGATGTAATTGGGATGGCGTAACTGTCCAGATATAACGTCTCAATCTGTAACACGT
>URVZ01000083.1 GCA_900551365.1 uncultured Collinsella sp. | reverse complement strand
AGGACCCCTTGTCCGGGCGCATCTGTATTTCGGACATGTGTAGTGTGGTGCCGCGTATGTCGCATTTGAGCAGACAGGTGCGTGACGGTCGGCCTAGGATGCTGAGGTCGATACGATACGTCGCATGGCTGTCCGTGTACTCGACTTGCTCGGCGTTAATGGTTGCTCCGATTGCCAAATAAACGCCTAGCTCGGCATCGACAATCTTGAAGTCCTTTATCTTGACCTTGAACTCTTGATAGAGGGACGGGCTGTTGTAGTAGACGGTTCGGGTTCCGTCGGTGCACTCATCGGTCGTCTCCCATTTGACGACGGGCTGGTCCGAGCTGGCTATCAGCAGTTCTGCTCCAAAAGCTATGGCATGGGTGATGACAACCAGCAATGCCCAGCCGACAAAGAGATAGAGAACCACATATGCAACGGGGTGTTTTGAGCGGATGTTTTGGAGCGCGTTGGGGGCATTCATGGGGCACCTCCAAATTACTATCTATGGCAATCAAATTATACCCTGCCGCCATGTGCGCCGCCTCGAGCAGCGGTTCGGCATTTAGCTATTTAGTGGCGCACATGAAATGCCGGATTCGGCTCTACTAGATTGAGTGTGCGATATTATGCAACCTTGCATAATTCGACCTTGCATAATCTTTGAGTGCGGTTTGTATTGGAGGACATGTATATCGACTGAGGTAACACGTCCGCCCCGCTCTCTCGCCCCGCGCCGTGGTACGATTTTTGAGTTTGAAAGTCCCGCCGTGCTCCGGCTGCCCTTGCAGCTCGGCGTGCGGCCGCACGTAAAGGAGCCATCATGGCCGGTATGAACATGCAGCAGATGATGAAGCAGGCTCGCAAGATGCAGGAGCAGCTTGCCGCCGCGCAGGAGAACCTCAAGTCCCAGACCGTCGACGCCTCTGCCGGCGGCGGCATGGTCAAGGTGACCGTTAACGGCGAGATGGAGCTCGTCAACCTCACCATCGATCCCGATGCGCTCGATCCCGAGGACGTCGATATGCTGCAGGATATGATCATGGCTGCCGTCAACGAGGCCGTCCGCGGCGTCAACGAGCTCGCCAACAAGCAGATGGGCGCCATCACCGGCGGCCTCAACATCCCGGGCATGCCGTTCTAAGACACACATATAAATGAGTGCAAATCACAGTCTGCAAAAACTGCTCGATGAACTGGGCCGTCTGCCGGGCATTGGTCCCAAGTCGGCCCAGCGCATCGCCTATTACCTGCTCGAGGCCGATGCCGAGGAGGCCCGCCGCCTGGCCGAGGCCATCCTGGAGGTCAAGCAGGAGGTCCACTTTTGCAGCCGCTGCTTTAACTACGCCACGGCCGACGAGTGCTCCATCTGCCAGGACCCGATGCGCGATACCACTCGCATTTGCGTTGTGGGCGAGCCGCGCGACGTCCAGGCGATCGAGCGCACGGGCAGCTACCACGGTCTCTACCACGTATTGGGCGGCGTGATCAGTCCCATGGACAAGATTGGTCCCGAGCAGTTGCACATCCGCGAGCTGCTGGCGCGTCTGGGCCACGAGGATATCCATGAGGTCATCATTGCCACCAACCCCAATATTGAGGGCGAGACCACGGCGAGCTATCTGGCCCGTACCATCAAGCCGTTGGGCGTCGAGGTGTCGCGTCTGGCAAGCGGCCTTCCCGTGGGCGGCGACTTGGAGTATGCCGACGAGCTTACGCTTGGCCGCGCCATCGAGGCCCGCCGCGCGATTTAGGTGGCGAGCCTGCTCCTGCCGTATGTTTTCCTCGCGACGCACGGGGTAGTCATAATTTCCCCGTGCGACTGTGAGTTTGTTGTGCAACAAAGATGCTTCGTATCCGCTTATCGCATGGATGCTTCCGCTCGCATCCTTAATTTGTCCATTCGTTGCGCAACCTTTTTGGTTCGCTGATACACTCAAATATGGATTCGAATGAATGCGCCGCTCCCGAGCGGCGTGTTTTTGTTGGAGGAGAACGCATGCGGCCCGGTGGCACTCAGACAAAGCGCGGCGCCGCGGTGCGCATGCGATGCCGACTGGGCTTGGCTCCGCGGGCGTACGTGCTGCTGTCGTGCTCGCTGGTGCTGGTCATAGCTGGCGTTTCTGCCTATGGCATGACCGTGCCGTCCATGATGCAGGCGCATGCCGCACGCGAACCGCGCGTGGGGCATGAGGTCAAAAGCGATCTGGGCACCACGACTGGATATGCTTGGGCAAGTGTGGTCGGGCATATTGTGTTTGGCACCGACGATGCGGACGGCGCCGATGCGCCGGACAACGAGATCACGCTTGCCAACGGCAAGACCATCGTGCTCACCAACACCAAGATCATCGATCGGTTGTCCAACAATAGCGTGGCGGCAACGGTGAATAAGGTCGAGCAGCAAAAGGAACAGGACGCCCAGCAGTCCGGAAAGCCCGGTAGCTCGGATACTTCTGGCTCCGGCTCGGATTCGTCGAGTTCGGGCGGCGGCTCTGGGTCGGGTTCCTCTACCGGAGGGTCTGTAAACGGCGGCTCGACGGGCGGCAACACTGACAGCGATGCAAACTCCGGTGGCCTTTCCGCTGCTGAGGAAGAGAGCATTCACAGTTGGCTTGTGACCAAGTACAACATGCTCGACGGCTATGTTTCTCGTGCCAATGACGTGGTCTCGACCTATAACTCTACGGGAGATCCCAGGCCGTGCGACAGCCTGGTCGGGGAGATGTTCGTCATTCGAGCCGAGTTCGGTCGTCAGACATTCTCGCCCCGGTCAAAGTGGTATCAGCAGTATGCCAATCTGTGGGGCTGTTACACCAACCTATGTCAATGGGTCGGCCATTACGGCGATGATGACGTCGCGCTCGGTAACTTCAACAATAACGTGGCGGCGCTTGCCCTATGATGACCGATCTTGCATCCACCACACCACAATCGCTCGGTCGCGATCCCATGGTCGGCCTGCGCCTGGCGCGTGTCGACGGGTTTGAGCCGGCCATTGCGCTCGGTCAGGACGAACTGCCTGCCTATCTGCGTCGTTTTACGATGCTGTTTGCCGACGATGCCACCATGCGCCGTGGCGGTATCGGCCGCGTGACGCGTGCCGTCAACGCCCAAGGCGAGGCCGTGGCACTCAAGCAGCTCATCTTGCCGACGCGCGATGAGTTTGACGACGATGCCGCTCACGAGGCGCTGGTCGCCAAGTTCAAGGCGGCGTTTCGCGAGGAATACGAATGCCATCGCGCCCTTTCGGGCCTTAAGGGCTTTCCCCGCCTCTATGGCTGGGGCGAGGTCGACGGTGTGCCTGCAATTGTCATGGAATGGGTCGAGGGCGAGACGCTTGCCCGCTTGCGTTCGCGACTCGCCGTGGACGATGCCGGACGCCTGTCGCCGCTTGTGGCGGCGCGTCTGGGTCGCGACCTGTTCGATCTGCTCTGCCGTATGAGCCTGGTGGGTGAGGGCTTTGTCCATCGCGATATCTCGCCCGCTAATATTATGGTGCGCACGGCGCGTCTACCGCTTGACCGGCAGCTTGCCGAGGGCACCTTTGACCTGTGCCTGATCGACTTTGGCTCGTCGCTGGCGCTTGAGCCTGCGTCGGCCGTGGCCGGTACCGGCGGCAAGGCATCCTTTACCGAGCGCTATGCCACGCTGCGTCGCGCGACGGTTGCCTATGCCCCGCCCGAGATGCTCACCGACGATATTCCCGATCTGCGCGCTTTGCGTATGTCGCCGGCGATTGACGTCTATGCCGCGGCAAGCACGGTTTACGAGCTCATTGCCGGCGTCGCGCCATACGAAGCCGCGCCGAGCACTTCGGGCACCTCGGGTTCGCGCAAAAAGACGCGCGACATCGCGAGCCCCTACCGTCTCAAGATGGACACGCGGCCCGGCTATCCCATTGGTGCCCATGCGCCCGGTTGTGATTTGACTCAGCTGCTTCGTCGTGAGCCCGATGTGGCGCTCGCCGCGGCCGAGCAGGCCCAGCAGCTAGGGCTTGAGCCGGATTCCGAAGAGCTACGCGATGCGCTGGCGTTTGTCGATGCCCAGCTGTTCGACGTGGTGATGGCCTGTCTGTCCAGCCATCAAAAAGATCGTCCCGAGCCGGCGGCGGTCGAGGCGGCGCTCTCGGCGTTTTGTGACCACTATGCGCAAAATGTCGGTCGTTCGCTCCGCGGCGAGCCGCTCACGCCGTGCCCCATGGATGCGTCCGGCCGCGCGGTTCGTCGCACGGCGATGATCGGTGCGGCGGTCGTTTGCAGCGTGGTTTGGGCTGTGGTCGTGGTTTCGGCCGCGCTGCTGGCGTCGGGCGCCCGCGTGACGGCGACTTTGGGATCGCTCGTGTGGTCTGGGTCGCTACCGGGTATTATTGCCGCACTGGCGTTGGCACTGCCAGGCATAGCCGGCGTTGTCACGGGGGCATTTGCGCGCAATCGGCGCTCGGGGTTCCTGCAGGGTGTGCTTGCGCTTTCTGCCTGCGAGGTTCCGGTGTTGGTTGTGGCTGCATGTAGCGTATTTTCCCAACGCGCCGTGATGGGCGGCCTTGTTGCCGCTCTGGTTGCAACCTATACGCTTACGTGGTTTTTGCTTGCGATGGGCTTTGCCTTTGAACTTCCCGTTTCGGCACCGCGACGCACAAAAGCCCAGATGGCGACTCCGCTTGCCGGTGGAGCCGCAGCTGCCCGTACTTTTGGCGGACCTGTCGAAGTATCGTCCGATTCTATTTCTACGACCAAGGAGGCCTAGGTCATGGCATCTCAAGTTGAGCTCACCCCATGCGGGGCCATGTTTGACATCTTTAAGCGCGCAGCGCATCTGAGCCATATCGAGCTGTGCGGCTTGGTGCTTTCGTCCCGTCCGCTCGCCGACGGCCGCAGCCCGCAGAGCCGAGCCGCCGATCGCTCTTGGGTTTCCCGCTTTATCGTTCGCGCGCCGGTCGGCACGCTTCAGCAGCGCTACTTTGCCGAATACGGTACCTCGGCTGCGCGTATTATGTCGCAACTGGCCCTGCGCCAGCGCAATCCCATGGACTCCACGGCTGTGATCAATATGGTGTGCGGTCCTGCAGGTGAACCGATGGTACGCGCGCTCGAAGAGTGCCACCAGGACACGAATCTCTATCGCAACGCGCTCGATCGCCTGTCCCAGGCGGCGGAACTCATTCCCGCCGAGCGCGCCGAGGCCGTGCTGGTGCTGTTTGTCGCCGTCGGTTGTTCGGCGGATGTGCGGTCCTCGGTGAACTATGCCATCGACTACGCGCACGCGACCTGTGGCGGAGGCACATCCACGCCGCGTTCGCTTGGCATGTCGATGACCGCGGGCGAACGCGAACCCGCCCCGGCGCACCCCTTGGGCTTGCTGCGCGTACAAAACAGTTTTGTCGTGAGCGCCCCGCGCTGGATTCAGCCGAGTGAGCAGGGTGTTGAGATTGGCGCGCTGGCCACTGGTGAGGGCGATATTACCGACGTCGGCGACGATGTCTCGGCCCGCCATGCCCATATCTGGTGCGATGCTCAAAATATCTGGCATGTCGAGGACTTGTCGTCCACCAACGGAACCGTGGTGGTAAACGGGGCCACGCGCGTCTGCATTCAGGTCGAGCCCGGCCGTTCCGCCCAGCTCAATCCCGGCGACGAGCTCAAGCTCGGCGAATCCACTACCTACGCCATTCTCTTCGGTGCCCTCTAGCCAGTCCTGCCAAATGGTCCCTCCGTCCCCAAGGGATCATTTTGCTCCCGGCAGTCACCTGAGGTAAACCTTTACCGCCCGCCTATATTTGCCGAAATTACACTTGACGGCGGGGTACAATAAACCCGCATGCGGATTTCCGTTGCGGGCGCTTCCCATCGCCGGGGCGTGCCCGGGAGCATCCGGCATGCGGCCTTTGCGGCGCTCGGTCATGTGCAAGACGGGCGGTCGGGTCTGTGGGGCGCATCAGCTGGCCCTCGCCTCGGCATGTCTTCTCTCCACGCCACGTACCTGCTGCTGAGCCTGCCTGCCAGATGATTGGAAGCAACAGCGTAAATCCCATCACGCCAACATCCCGGCGATCGCCGGGGCCTGTATACCTATATGAGAGGAGAGGGGTATATGGCGCGTAAGTTTAAGTCTATGGACGGCAACGAGGCGGCCGCATATGTTTCGTATGCGTACACCGAGGTAGCGGGAATCTATCCCATTACGCCGTCCAGCCCGATGGCCGACCATGTCGACCAGTGGGCGGCCCAGGGTCGCAAGAATATCTTCGGCACCCCGGTCAAGGTCGTCGAGATGGAGTCCGAGGCAGGTGCAGCCGGTACCGTTCACGGTTCGCTGGGCGCCGGTGCTCTGACCACCACCTACACGGCTTCTCAGGGTCTGCTCCTGATGATCCCGAACATGTACAAGATCGCGGGCGAGCAGCTCCCGGGCGTCTTCCACGTCTCCGCGCGTTGCGTCGCTTCCCACGCCCTGAACATTTTTGGCGATCACTCCGACGTCATGGCCTGCCGTCAGACCGGCTTCGCCATGCTCGCCGAGGGCAACGTCCAGGAGGTCATGGACCTCTCGCCGGTGGCCCACCTTGCCGCCATCGAGGGCAAGACTCCGTTCCTTAACTTCTTCGACGGCTTCCGCACCAGCCACGAGATCCAGAAGGTCGCCATGTGGGACTACAAGGATCTGGCCGAGATGTGCGACATGGACGCTGTCCAGGCTTTCCGCGACCACGCGCTCAACCCTGAGCACCCGCACACCCGCGGTAGCCACGAGAACGGCGACATCTTCTTCCAGAACCGCGAGGCCTGCAACAAGGTCTACGACGAGCTTCCCGCCGTCGTCGAGGGCTACATGAAGAAGATCAACGAGAAGCTCGGCACCGATTACGGCCTGTTCAACTACTACGGCGCTCCCGATGCCGATCGCGTCGTCGTGTGCATGGGCTCCTTCTGCGACGTGCTCGAGGAAGTCATCGACTACCTTAACGCTCACGGCGAGAAGGTCGGCCTGGTCAAGGTTCGCCTGTTCCGTCCGTTCTCCATCAAGCACTTTGTCGACGTTCTCCCCGAGACCGTCAAGAAGATTGCCGTCATGGACCGCACCAAGGAGCCGGGTTCCATCGGCGAGCCGCTCTACCAGGACGTCGTCTCCGCTCTCTACGAGGCCGGCAAGACGGGCATCAAGGTCGTCGGCGGCCGTTATGGCCTGGGCAGCAAGGATACGCCTCCCGCGTCCGCGTTCGCTGTCTTCGAGGAGCTCAAGAAGGACGAGCCCAAGCGCGAGTTCACCATCGGCATTGTCGATGACGTGACCAACCTGAGCCTGCCCGAGGCCGAGGATGCGCCCAACACCGCAGCCCCCGGCACCATCGAGTGCAAGTTCTGGGGTCTGGGTGGCGACGGTACCGTCGGCGCCAACAAGAACTCGATTAAGATCATCGGCGACCACACCGACAAGTACGTCCAGGCCTACTTCCAGTACGACTCCAAGAAGACCGGCGGCGTCACCGTCAGCCACCTGCGCTTCGGCGATTCCCCGATCCGCTCGCCGTACTACGTGACCAAGGCCGACTTCGTCGCCTGCCACAACCCGAGCTACATCATCAAGGGCTTCAAGATGGTCCGCGACGTCAAGCCGGGCGGCACCTTCCTGGTCAACTGCCAGTGG
>URVZ01000082.1 GCA_900551365.1 uncultured Collinsella sp. | reverse complement strand
CGTTGAGGTTATCGTTACCGGACACGTTGGCCGTCATCGTGGCGACCGAACCGGAGGAAGTGTACGGATTCATTTAGCAGCCCTCCTTTGCGCAAATGGATGCCGGGGCAGTCGGGGCGGACGCGGGGCTTAGGGTGGACGCGGGCGCCGGAGTGGGCGCGGGCGCTGTGCTCCCCCGCTGGCCCTCAAGCTCCTCGCGGCGCAGCTGCGACTGGCAAATCTCGCGATAGAGCCGACAGGTCGCATAGAGCTCGTCATGTGTGCCCAGGCCGGCAACCGAGCCGTGGTCGAGCACGCAGATCACGTCGGCATCGCGCACGGTCGAAACGCGCTGGCTCACAATCACCGTGGTCAGCGGCAGCCCGCCCTTGGCGGCACCGCGCATGCTGCGCTCGCGAATGGCATGGCGAAGCGCCGCGTCGGTCTTAAAGTCGAGCGCCGACGCGGAGTCATCCATGATCAATATCTGAGGCGAACCAACCAAGGCACGCGCGATAGTCAGGCGCTGACGCTGGCCACCGCTAAAGTTCTTGCCGCCCGCCTCGACCGGGGCGTCTAAGCCCTGCGGCTTGTTGCGCACGAACTCGCTGGCCTGCGCCATGTCGAGTGCCACCCAGAGCTCCTCGTCGGTCGCAGCTTCATCGCGCCAGGTCAGGTTGCTGCGGATGGAGCCGCTCACCAGCGATGCGCGCTGCGGAACGGTCGCGACCACACGGCGCAGCTGGTCGAGCGGCCAGGTGCGCACGTCGACGCCCATCACGCTCACGCTGCCGGTGCTCGCATCGTACAGGCGCGGGATGAGCGAGACGAGCGTGGACTTGCCGCTACCCGTACCGCCGATAATGCCGAGCGTCTTGCCCAGCGGGAGTTCCAGCGTCACATCGTTGACAGCATTGGCCGCGCCAGCGCCAAACGAGAAGCTCGCATGGCTCAAGCTCAGCGCGGGAACTGAAGCGACATTGCCCGGCTTGGGCAGCGCGACCGGCTGGTTGCCCTCGTCAGCGATGCCCGGCACGCAATTGAGCACCTCGTTGATACGCGACGCGCTGGCGCTCGCCTTGGTAAAGACCACGACCAGGTTGGCGACGTACACGATGGAGGTCAGGGTCTGCGTCATGTAGTTCACAAACGCCATGACCTGGCCCTGCGTAAGCTCGCCCACGCTGACCTGGATGCCGCCCACCCACAGGATGGCGCACACGCCCAGGTTCATCACCAAAAACGTGACGGGGTTGAGAATCGACGAGAGCTTGCCCACCGCGATGGCAGTATTGGCCTGGTCGTCGGCGGCCTGCGCAAAGCGCTCGCGCTCGTGATCTTCGCGCACGAAGGCGCGAACCACGCGGGCGCCCGAAAGGCCCTCGCGGCAGATAAGCGCGATGCGGTCGAGCTTTGCCTGCAGCTGCTTGTAGTACGGAATGCAGCGCGCCATGACAACCCAGAACACCAGGCCAATGGCGGGCGTGCAGATCAAAAAGATGATGCCGAGCTTAAGGTCGATGGCAAGGGCCGCGCACATGGAGCCCACCGCTAGAAAGGGCCAGCGGATGAGCATGCGCACGCCCAGCGCCACGGCGAGCTGCACCTGGTTGACGTCGTTGGTAATACGCGTAATGAGCGACGGCGTGCCAAAGCGATCGAGTTCGGCATAGCTCAGCTTGTTGATGTGCTGGTAGAGTGCGCCGCGAATGTCAGTACCCATGCCCTGCGAGGTGAGCGCCGCCATCTTCTGGCAAACAAGCGTAAACGAGATGCCGATTACAGCCATGGCGGCGAGCACCATGCCGTAGCGGACGACGGCACTCACGTCGTGCGCACCGATACCTTTATCGATCATCTGGGCAATCACCAGCGGCGTCAGCAGGTCAAAGATCACTTCAATCAACTTGCACGCAGGGCCAATCACCATATACCGGCGAAACTTACCACCAAAACGCCTGAGCAGCTCAATCATGTATAGGCGCTCCCTATCATCATCCACATTCAATTCGAACCATGATAGTACCGCCACCCCAAAAGAAGCGTAAACAACTCGTCATTTCTAACGGGATTCAGTTTTCAGAGGGGTATACGCGCACACCCAGCCAGTGTCGGGTCAACTAGCATGGTATATTTACGTTAGTGCTACCAAGTGAGTCGCCGACCCTTGAAATGAGGTGCCGAGATGAACGACATTCTCGCAAGAAGAGCAAGACGAGCAACTGTGGGCATCGCCCTTTCCGCGGCACTTGTCGCGGGAATCGCCCCCGTAGCGGCGATGGCGGCGGAAACCAGTTCCCCCACCGGTGCAGTTGCCTTGCAGACGGAAGATGCGGCCGCCGCAAAAGAAAAAGCGTATGCAGCCATGCAGGAAGCGCTCAAAACCCTCGAGGCCGCAAAAGACGCCGCAAGTCCCGAGAAACTTGCGGAAATCGATGATGACATTGCCGCTTTTCAAGAGATCTACGACATGGTGGTGGCGGAAGCCGCCAAACGGAGGGAGCCCCTTCCCGCTATGCAAGCGGACGTCGATGCAGCCCAAGCCAAATACGATGAGGCCCACAACCGGACAAGCGGCCTTCAGGCAGAATTAAATAAGGCAATCGACGACGGAGCTTCTAACGAAACTATTAAGCAGTTGCGAGGTGAGATCATGTCGGCAGAAAGGCGAGAAAAATCTTGTGAAGATGATCTTCACCGCTGCCAACGCCGGCTCGAAAGCCAGGAAAAACGGGTTCAGTATTTCGAAAGTGAGGCAGAGGAAGCCAAAGCCCACATCGATGAGGACGTAGCCAAGCGAGATGCGCTCCTCGGCGATTTGGAAAAGGCGCAAGCGGCCTATGACGATGCCTGCAAAGCATACGAAGAGGCAAAGGCCGCGGCAGACAAGGCCACCTCGCCCGAGATAGCGAAACCGACCGAGACAGTGCCTCCCTCCGGCTCAGCGCAACCCGCCGAGGCGACACCGCCCGTTGGCTCACCTGCAACCGGCAAAGACGCCCTACCAAGCTCCACCAAGCAAGCGAACACAAGCAGCGGCAAGCAAGCAGATACGACCGCCGGCAAGCTCGCAAACACGGGCGACACAGCACCGAGCGCAATCGCACTCGTAGCAGTCGCCGCCGCAGGCCTCGGAATAACCGCCACTGCCACACGCCGCATCAAGAACTCAAAATAGCTGCCAGCGGTTATTGTCTTCGCCAATCCGCAAGCCCAGAGACAAAAAGAGGTCCGTTTCCCCACCTAGGGAAACGGACCTCTTTAACTGCAAAAATTCAAACAACAGCACCGCCGCCTCTTAAACTACGTAGCCATCAATGCCCAGACAACGCCAGCGAGCAGCAAAAGGCACGGGATTAAACTATTCAGATAAATGTGACCCTTCAGGCGGTTTTGGTCGGCTACCCGCGAGTGCCGGCAGGGCGCTTGGTAGTCGAGCGATCCCGCAGGCGAAGCCGAGGACCAGCGAGACACCAAGCGCCCTGCCGGCACTCGCGGGTAGCCGCGGCACCAAAAAACGCCTGCGCACTCGATGGATTCGGATGCCCGACAGAGGCTCCTTATGGCTGCTTCCTTCCGGACCTGACCAGATTCGGAACATGTCGTCATCCGAACCCATCGAACGCGCTAGGCGCTCGATATATCTTACCCGCTCCCGCCCGATGGGGCAAGGTAGCTAATTTGGGACGGGGCTTTTTGACTACTTGGGCAATCAGATCGACAGGTAGTCAAATAAGCCCCGTCCCAAAAAGACTGGTCTGCTGCCGTGCCACAAAAGGGGCCTATCTACTACGTTTAGGCCGCAGGGGTCAACCATAGCCGGCTTTTTCGAAAATCGGCAAGCTTTCTACCTGCGGTTTTAATTTCACAAAATCCGGGATGGTCAAGGGCGCTCGGCTAAACGTAGTAGATGGCCGCATTTCATGGCGGACGGTCCGACCCAAGGCCCAAGGCGACCAGCCTCGGATAGCCATTCTCGAAGTTGCGGTGGAATAGTTCCTGTTTTTGCCGCCTGAGCCGCCAAACAGGAACTATTCCACCGCAACTTATAGGGAGTTGGGTTTTAGAGGCGGGCGAGGTCGTAGGCTTGGGCGGCTGCTTCACCGGCGCAGATGAGGTTGGTTGTGGCTTCCTGGGGGTCGAGCGCTTGGTCAAGAGGCATGGGCCTGCGGCAGACCGGCAGGACCAAGTCGATGCCCTGACCATACACCGCATCCAAATTATCCGCACGACCGCCCACGACGGCGACTACCGGCTTGCCATAGCGATTGGCACGGCGGGCCACGCCCACCGGCGCCTTGCCGGCAGCGGATTGCTCGTCCATGTTGCCCTCGCCTGTAATGACCAGGTCGACATCGCGCACGCGCTCGTCAAACCCAATCAGATCGAGCACCGTCTCCACGCCCGAACGCAACTCAGCACCGAGCGCCAGCAGCGCGGCGCCCAAGCCACCTGCCGCGCCCGCGCCAGGCACGCCGAGCACCGAGCCAAATGTCCGCACGCCCTCGGGCACGCGCAACAACCCCTGAGCCCGCACCCCGGTAATCGCCGCATCGAGCAGGCGGCCGTAGCCGACCATCCAACTGTCGTACCTGCCCAGCGCTTCGACATCGTCTGTCGGCAGGCCCTTTTGCCCGCCAAACACTGCAAGTGCCCCACGACGCCCCACGAGCGGGTTCTCGACATCAGAGAGCACGACGATACGCGCGCTATTCAGCGCCCGAAGCGCCGGTGCCAAATCGATACTCGCCACCTGCTCAAGCCCCGCGAGACCAGGGGCGACATCGCAGCCCTGATCATCGACCACACGCGCGCCCAGCGCCTGCAGCATGCCGGCGCCACCGTCGTTGGTGGCACTGCCGCCCAGACCAATATAGATAGTCTTTGCCCCAGCACGAACCGCTCGAAGCATGAGCTCGCCCACGCCATAGGTCGTAGCGGCCAACGCCGCCGGCTCTGTGCAAGGCGAATACCCAATACCCGCCGCCTCGGCCATCTCAATAACAGCCGACTCGTGCTCGCCGTCCACCAGCATCCGGGCAGACACGCGGTCGCCCAAGGGGCCTGCGACTTCACATGCCACGACCTCACCGCCGCACGCGGCAATGGCATCGAGCGTTCCCTCGCCGCCATCCGCCAGCGGCAGCGCGCTTACCTGGGAATCGGGCCACGCGCGGCGCACGCCTTCGGCAACCGCCGCCTCCGCCTGTGCACTCGAAACGCTGCCCTTAAAGGAATCAATCGCCAACAGCACACGACGGGGCCGCCGCTGCACGGGGCCAAAGTCGAGCGTCCCGTCAGCGAGATCCCCAACACCCGCAAGCGCCTCGGCGTGGGCGGCATGTGCTTCAAGATCGGCCCCACAACCGCAGCCAGCACCATCGGTGCCACGCAGCCCACTAAAATAGCTGCTCAACACCTCACGACACTCGTCCGCCAGCACGCCGGCGGTCACATTAAACCGATGATTCAGGCGCAAATCGGCGTTGAGGTCATACAGCGACCCCAGAGCGCCCGCTTTAGCATCGGACGCGCCGTACACGCAGCGCCCCACGCGCGCGTTAACCATAAGCCCCGCGCACATGCAGCAGGGCTCGAGCGTCACGTAGACCGTGCAATCGGAAAGGCGCCAACGACCGAGCGACCGCGCGGCGGCGCATAGGGCCGCAAACTCGGCATGCGCCGAAGGGTCCTGGTCGAGCTCGCGGCGATTATGCGCCCGCGCGACGATCTCACCCGCGCGCACTACCACGGCACCAATTGGTACCTCGCCCACCGCAGCGGCGGCGCGCGCCTCCGCCAGCGCCTCGCGCATGAACTTCTCATCGATTCCGGTGCTCGTCATCGTTCGCCTTCCCTGTTGCAAACCCAAAACGATGCTATCATTACGACTCACGGAGAGATGGCAGAGCGGTTGAATGCGGCGGTCTTGAAAACCGTTGAGCGCGAGAGCGTTCCGGGGGTTCGAATCCCCCTCTCTCCGCCACTCTTAGTGACTCACCGGCGTCATGGTCCGCTCGAACAGCGCATCGACCACGTCAGCCATCTCGGGTCGACGCTCAAGATCGTGGCCCGACTCCCACCATATCGTGAAAAGTCGAATAATGCCGCCAGCGACAAACTCCGACGTCGTCTCGAGCGATACGGGGGCCAGAGCATCCTCGGCAAGCACGTTCATCACACGCTCGCGGATGGAGCGGGCAATGCGGTCGCAAATAACGTTGGTCAACATGCCCGACATGCTGCTAGCCAAAATATTATCCATGAGCTGCTCGTGCGCCAGAATCAAATCCATGGCATCGTCCAAAATCGCATGTCGAAGCGCGTGCACGTCCTCGGCAGGCACTGCGCCGGCCTCATCGGGCTGTTTTTGCGGCAAGCCCGACATGAGCTCATCGATATAAAAGGCGAAGTAATCGTTTTTATCGCGAAAGTGCTTATAGAACGTCGTGCGGCGAATCATTGCCCGGTCGCACAGCATGGCAACCGTCAAAT
Source organism: uncultured Collinsella sp. (assembly GCA_900551365.1). GTDB lineage: Bacteria > Actinomycetota > Coriobacteriia > Coriobacteriales > Coriobacteriaceae > Collinsella. The sequence goes on along the minus strand of URVZ01000082.1, from coordinate 1,234 downwards.
CCTCAAACCGATGCTCTTCGAGCAGCTCAGTAAAGGCCTCGAACAGGGCCCGATAGGTTTTCTTGATGCGAAGGTCCATCCATATCGCCATCCTCAAGGTGTAGACAGCTTTCCTCAATTTGTCGCATATCTTACACCTGTACCACCCGTTCCATATTGGCGCCCCCTCCTTGGCGGAAACATAACGCTTACCGGAAAGTTCGGTATCGCCAAAGGTTGCGGGTATACTAGATGCGTTACACCAACAACGGCAGGCGCAAGACGCCGCTGCCATTCGAAACGGAGACATCATGCTTCCCGTCATCATCGGTATCGTTGTTGTCGTTGTGATCGCCAGCACCATAGCCGGCATCTACAACAACATGGTCACCAAGCGCAATCGCATCGATAACGCCTGGCAGAACATCGACACGCAGCTGCAGCGCCGCAACGACCTGATCCCTAACCTGGTCGAGACCGTCAAGGGCTACGCCAAACACGAGCAGGACACGCTTGCCGCCGTGGTCAACGCGCGCAACGCCGCCGTAAGCGCCACCACGCCCGAAGCCAAGATGGAAGCCGACAACGTGCTGACCGGCGCCCTGCGCCAGCTCTTCGCCGTGGCCGAGGCTTACCCCGATCTTAAGGCGAACACCAACTTTACGCAGCTCCAAGCCACGCTCGAAGACACCGAGAACAAGGTGAGCTACGCACGCCAGAGCTACAACGACTGCGTGCTTAGCTACAACAACGCCATCCAGACCTTCCCGGCCGTCATCTTTGCCGGCATCTTCCAGTTTAAGGAGCGCCAGGGCTTCGAGGCCGCCGAAGCTGCCCGCCAGGCACCGACCGTCAAGTTCTAACAGATCCGCAGCGTATCCTTAATCGGGTATATGCATAAACCGCCTCGTCGAATGCATACTTCGACGGGGCGGTTTCCTTTGTCGCGAAGGTCCCCCTCAAGGCGCCGTGCATTTTTGGGAGTATTCAACATAACCAAGGGCTTCGGGCGCCACGATAAATGCCAAAGACCGCGAATATCCCTACAAATCAAACGCTGTCAGCCCATAACCCCGCCCATCATTCGTAGAAAACATCGAGAAATCCCGATTTTTCGCCCGAGGCCGGTATGCAGGGGTCTTCGATTGCAGAATACTCGCAAAAATGCACGTCGCCACCACCCCCCACATGGTGCGAACCAAATCAGAACCACCCTTAAAAAGGGTGGTTTGCTCTTAGGGTATAACCCACGGGC
>URVZ01000081.1 GCA_900551365.1 uncultured Collinsella sp. | reverse complement strand
TAGACCTCGAGGTCGCGGTCGCCGAACTTGTTCATGAGGTACTCGAGCTGCATGAGCTCGTCCCAGGTGCCGCCGACGCCCATCAGGAACACGGCGTCGTAGCCCTCGTCGGCGACCTTGTCGGCGAGCGCGGTCATCTTCTTGCCGGTCTCGTAGAGCGCCTTGCCGTCCTCGAGATAGCCCTCCTGGTCGAAATGCATGATCTCGATCTTCTCGGTTTCCTTCATGGCTTTTCCTTTCTGTCCAGCACGCGAATCTATACATCGCGTTTCTTTTCGATACCAATTATAGACATACACCAAACGTGTTTTTAATACCACTTTTCAATCTGTTCCAATCCTCGGTGAACGGTCGAAATTCTCTGGTGAGTGGTATCAAATTATAATTTGATGTATAGCTAACGCCCCCGGCGTCTCCCTTGTGTGACAAAGAACAGCGTTCCTACCAGCGCAATAATGGTCGATGCTCCAAACAGTACCGTCTGGACGCCCAAAGCCTCCGCCAAAAACGGAGCCGCCAGCAGCGGCACCACGCCGGCGCTCATCAGGCCAAAACGCACAAAGCCGGTAATGCGCCCCAGGTATTTGATGTCGGCACGCTCCTGAATCAAGATCATCTGCAGCGGCTCCAGGAACCCCCAGGCCAGACCGTTAATCGCCTGACCGATAATCGCGACCCCCAGCATATCGGTGCCCACGTACACCATGGACCCAATGCCCACGGCCATGAGCGCGCCGAGCAGCAATCGCAGGTTGACATGGCGAGCAGAAAGCTTGGTCAGGATGAACGCACCCACCGAGGAAGTGAGGCCCACGACCGAGGACAACCAGCCCAGCCAGACGATATCCACGTTGAGCACATCACGGTAGAACAACGACTCAAGCGAATCAAACGCGCCAAACGCAAAGAATCCCAAAAAGCCCGAGATAAAGATGAGGCGCAGGTCGTGGTCGCGAAACGTAAGTCGCGCACCCTCGGCCATGCCGCCCAGAATACCGCCCTTCGGCTTTTCCCCTTTTGCGGGAACAACGCACTCGTGACAGCCCAAGGAGAGCACGGCCGCCACACCCATCATGCCCGCCATGAGCAGGTAGACCGATTGCGTGGCAAAACAGCTCACGATGGCACCGCCGAGCAGCGGGCCAGCGGTATAGGCGATATTGCTGTAGAACACCATGAGACCGTTCACGCGGGTACGACCCTCGGTGGTCGACTCCAGGTATCCCGGAAACGCATGCGTGCAGGTGTTGATAAAGCCGCCCGCAAGTCCCAAGACGCACGCGGCAAACACAAGCCCGGGGACAGACAACGGCGCTAACCCCACGCCAAGCGATAGCACTGCCGTAATCACGCACGTCACAAACGACGTCCGGCGCGGTCCAAAGCGATCGATGACCGAACCCGACACCATATTGCCCACCGACGTCATAAGATTGCGCACGAGCGTAATGGCGGCAACCAAAAAGGCCGTGCCGGCCAGATCATACGTGGCCGCACCGATAAGCCCCAAAAAGTAGACCGCGTTGTTGGCGCACCACTGCAGGGACTCAATAAGAATCAGCCTGACCTCTGCCGGCGTCAGGCGCATTGCTTCGCGATCCTTCGCGAACATACGAACTCCTTCTATACAAAAAGGGGATGGAGGGCATAGGCCTGCTCCATCCCCTTTCCAGGTTGCAACGAAAATCTATGCAGCCGGGCCCTTACGCCAGCACGCCGAAGAACGCGCCGATGATGCCCACGACCATGGTGGCCACGATCAGCACCATGGGGTTGATCTTCTTGGACAGCAGCCAGTAGTACAGCCAGAAGGCGATCATGCCGAGCATGCCGGGCATGATGCCGTCCAGGATGTCCTGGAGGGTCTGGGCGTCGTCGCCCGAGCCGATGGCCACCGGGATGCTGGCCCAGAACATGTCCTTGCACATGGCGCCCACGACCATGACGCCCACGATGCCCACGCAGGTCATGATCTTCTGCATGAGGCCGGTCCTCTGGGCCTCGTCCAGGAAGCCCACGCCCAGCTCGTAGCCCTTGACGGCGCCCCAGACGCGCAGCGCGAAGCCGGGGACGTTGTAGATGAGCAGGAAGGCGATGGGGCCGAAGGGGTTGCCGGCCTGGCACAGGCTGATGCCCACCGCGGCGGCGACCACGCGCAGCGTCGACAGGAAGATGGAGTCGCCGATGCCGGACAGCGGGCCCATGAGGGCGGCCTTGACGTCGTTGACGCTCTCGGGCTCGATCTCGCCGCGGGCGACCTTCTCCTCCATGGCCATCGCGATGCCGCCGACGAACGGGGCGAACTGGACGGTGATGTTGAAGAACGCGCAGTGGCGGTGCAGGGCCTCGGCGTAGTCGTCGGGGCGGCCGGCGTAGATCTTCTTGAGCATGTTGGCGACCATCAGGCAGAAGGCGATGTTCATCTGCTTGTAGTAGGTCCAGGAGAACTCCATGCCCAGGGCGCCGACGTTGACGGCGCTCTTGACGAGGTCGGAGCGCGTGATCTTGTTCTCGGGACTAGAAGTCATCGTCCTCATCCCCTTCCGCGGAGAGCTGGGGCTGGGCTCCGCCCAGGCCGAGCAGGTCGAACTTGTCGATGCCGATGATGATGGCGATCAGGGCGACGCCCAGGACGGGCACGTTGGCGTAGGAGCACAGCAGGAAGCCCAGGAAGTAGAAGGGCACGAGCTGCTTGGTGAGCACCAGGCGGCCGAGCATGGCGAAGCCCATGGCAGGCAGGAAGTTGGCGGCAACGCCAAAGCCAGCAAGGACAAAGGGCGGGATGAAGTCGAGCAGGCCCTGGATGGCGTCAGCACCCAGATAGAACGACAGCGAGCACAGCAGGAACGCCATGATGATACCGGTCAAACCGATCAGGAAGTGCATCGCATAGACACCCTTAAGGTTGCCCTGGCCGGAGAAGACATCAGCGCGGTCAACCAGAATCGGCAGGGCGGCGTTGAGGATGTTCTTGATGGCAAGGCACAGCGTGGCGATGGGCATGGCGAGCGCGATGGCTGCCTCGGTGCTCTGGCCCAGCTGGATAGCGAAGGCGCAGGCGAGCACGCCGCCGATCGTCTCATCAGGCGGCACGTAGGCGCCGATGGAGATCGAGCCCATGAACAGCAGCTCCAGACTCGCACCGATCGCGAGGCCGGACTGCAGGTCCCCCAGCACCAGGCCCACGAGCGGGCACAGGACGATGGGGCGGAACGCGTAGAGGGTGCCGAGCTGGTAGTCGAGGCATCCAAACGCTCCGACTAAGCCGACGAGGATTGCTTGGACAAGCATAATTCCTCCCAATAAGGAATCTCGAACCGTCGTCACTCCCGTCGCGCGCGTTGTTGATATCAATTCCGGGAGTTCGATTCCACGGCTCGAAGCGTACCTGGTGTGCTGCTAACACCCATGCCAGGCACAAATGATTTGATACCAATTATAGATATGCAGGTTCTTACTATTTAATACCACTCGCTCAGCGGGGTGTTTTTTACCGTAAACGGCAGACGTATCCCATCAGGCGCGCTCTTTGTTTCGATGGCGGACAAGCGCCACCAGAAAGCCATCGCCAAAGGCATCGGATGCCAAGTTGGCCACAATCACCAAAACGATAATCGCCGCGCCCAAAAACTCGTTCCAGCGAAAGACCTCGCCAAAGAAGAGCGCCGACCAGCAGGGAGCGAGCACGACCTCGCTCATGCAAACCAAGTTGGCCGCAAACGCGTTGGTGCGCGCGATCCCCTTGGCATACAGCACGCTCGCAAGACCGCTGCAAAAAAGGCCATGCACCAGCATGAGCCCCCACTCAAATGGCCTCACGGAGTCTAGGGCGCCGGCAAAATAGACGATCGGAAGCATCGAGATACCGCAGGAGATGAGCGAGGACACCATGGGCGACGCATCGGGGCGAGAGTTCAAAAAGAAACACAGCCCAAAGGTGGCGCCCGAAATGACCGCAAGCAGATTTCCGAGCATGCCCTCGGCACTCAAATCACCTAAAAAGAAAAGTCCCATACCCGTAAAAGCAACCACCACGGAGGCAATCTTCGCAGGCGAGGGCAACGTGCGAGTTGCGAGCGATTGATACACGATAACAAAAATCATCGAGGTGTACTGCAGGACGATCGCGTTGCCGACCGTCGTGAGCTGGTTGGCAAAGTTAAACGTGGTGCCCGTCACGAAGTTGCAGACGGCCACAAGGACAATAAGACGGCTGACGCGGAGGACGGGCCTGCCAACGAGCAGGATAAAGAGCGCCATAAATATTGCCGTAACGGCACCGATCAAAAGAGCTGACTGCGAATTGGCGCGAACGAGGATGCCGATAAAACTCCACAAGAGCGCCGTGCCAAATAGATACATCGCCCCGCTCACGCCATTATCGGGTGGATTGTCAGATCGAATCACGAAGCACCTCCAGCTAGCTTTCGGTAATAAAAAACGGCGACCGCAATAGGTCGCCGTTTCCCTTGGGGGCAGAATAAAACGCAGGAACCTACGCCAGCACGCCGAAGAACGCGCCGATGATGCCCACGACCATGGTGGCCACGATCAGCACCATGGGGTTGATCTTCTTGGACAGCAGCCAGTAGTACAGCCAGAAGGCGATCATGCCGAGCATGCCGGGCATGATGCCGTCCAGGATGTCCTGGAGGGTCTGGGCGTCGTCGCCCGAGCCGATGGCCACCGGGATGCTGGCCCAGAACATGTCCTTGCACATGGCGCCCACGACCATGACGCCCACGATGCCCACGCAGGTCATGATCTTCTGCATGAGGCCGGTCCTCTGGGCCTCGTCCAGGAAGCCCACGCCCAGCTCGTAGCCCTTGACGGCGCCCCAGACGCGCAGCGCGAAGCCGGGGACGTTGTAGATGAGCAGGAAGGCGATGGGGCCGAAGGGGTTGCCGGCCTGGCACAGGCTGATGCCCACCGCGGCGGCGACCACGCGCAGCGTCGACAGGAAGATGGAGTCGCCGATGCCGGACAGCGGGCCCATGAGGGCGGCCTTGACGTCGTTGACGCTCTCGGGCTCGATCTCGCCGCGGGCGACCTTCTCCTCCATGGCCATCGCGATGCCGCCGACGAACGGGGCGAACTGGACGGTGATGTTGAAGAACGCGCAGTGGCGGTGCAGGGCCTCGGCGTAGTCGTCGGGGCGGCCGGCGTAGATCTTCTTGAGCATGTTGGCGACCATCAGGCAGAAGGCGATGTTCATCTGCTTGTAGTAGGTCCAGGAGAACTCCATGCCCAGGGCGCCGACGTTGACGGCGCTCTTGACGAGGTCGGAGCGCGTGATCTTGTTCTCGGGACTAGAAGTCATCGTCCTCATCCCCTTCCGCGGAGAGCTGGGGCTGGGCTCCGCCCAGGCCGAGCAGGTCGAACTTGTCGATGCCGATGATGATGGCGATCAGGGCGACGCCCAGGACGGGCACGTTGGCGTAGGAGCACAGCAGGAAGCCCAGGAAGTAGAAGGGCACGAGCTGCTTGGTGAGCACCAGGCGGCCGAGCATGGCGAAGCCCATGGCAGGCAGGAAGTTGGCGGCAACGCCAAAGCCAGCAAGGACAAAGGGCGGGATGAAGTCGAGCAGGCCCTGGATGGCGTCAGCACCCAGATAGAACGACAGCGAGCACAGCAGGAACGCCATGATGATACCGGTCAAACCGATCAGGAAGTGCATCGCATAGACACCCTTAAGGTTGCCCTGGCCGGAGAAGACATCAGCGCGGTCAACCAGAATCGGCAGGGCGGCGTTGAGGATGTTCTTGATGGCAAGGCACAGCGTGGCGATGGGCATGGCGAGCGCGATGGCTGCCTCGGTGCTCTGGCCCAGCTGGATAGCGAAGGCGCAGGCGAGCACGCCGCCGATCGTCTCATCAGGCGGCACGTAGGCGCCGATGGAGATCGAGCCCATGAACAGCAGCTCCAGACTCGCACCGATCGCGAGGCCGGACTGCAGGTCCCCCAGCACCAGGCCCACGAGCGGGCACAGGACGATGGGGCGGAACGCATAGAGCGTACCGAGCTGGCAGTCGAACTTACCAAATGCGGCGATAAGTCCGATGAGGATTGCTTGGGTAAGCATATATCCCCCTTTCCTAATAGGACACTACGAAGAGCTCAGACTCTTCGAAATTGAACGCCTAGAGCACGCTGGCGCAGTCGACCTTGGGGTCGTCGGCCAGGGGTCGAATCTCGACCTCAACGCCACGATCCAGCATCTCGCGCACATCGGCTTCCTCGGCCGCGGTCAGGAAGATCTGACGAGAGACCTGACGCGCATCGGGACGCTTCTCGTCCTTGGGCTTGGTGTTGCCCAGGTTGACCGACTTGATCTGCGGGCAGCCCTCAACAAGCTGCTTTGCCTCAGCAATAGTGGCGACACAGATGATCATCTTGTACTTGTCGGTCACGCCCGAGTTGATAGCTTCGATTGCATGCTCCATATCTTTGATGACAAGCTTGCAGCCGGCAGGCTTGCCCATCTTGAGCGTCGTCTTCCACACCGGGTCGTTAGCGACCTTATCGCCCACGCAGAAGATGCAGTTGGAGCCAAGGCCCTGAACCCAGGAAACTGCGACCTGGCCATGAAGCAGGCGATGGTCAACGCGAAGTAGCTGAATCATAATGTGACCCCCCAAAGGTCTTGTGCCGTCTTACGGCGTGTCAGTAGGTGCTGCGGATTAGAACTCTTCTTCCTCGTCGTCATCGACCAAAAGATCGTTGACAAACTTCACGCGCGTATCGTCCGCAGCGACGATGGCGCGAATCGTCTCCTCAACCGGCGCCGACTCGTCAGAGAACAGCAGCTGGATGAGCAGAGGAAGGTTCATGTTGGTAACGAGGTACGTGCGGGGACGCGTCTGGACGATCTTGGTGAACTCGTTGTTGACGCTGCCGCCAAAGAGGTCGGTGCAAACGACGACCTCATCGTCCGCGGCAAAGCCGTCCAGAATCGCTGCGGCCTCCTTGGTCAGGTCCTCGTTTCCGTCGACATACATAGAGAGCGCATGGACGTTTTCGCGCTCGCCGGAGAGCAGGCCGATGCTCTCGACGATTCCAGACGCAAAATGAGCATGGGACGCCACGATAAACTGCCTCATTCGATTCCCCTTCCTAGCGAATTTCGGCATAAAAATGCCCGGACGCATGCGCCCGGGCAGGGTGCTTCTTGATCAGTAGCTTATTTGTCACCGATTAGTAGTCGAACTGGTGATAGTAACGACGGTAGTTGAGGTTGTGCTTGGTGACCGTCTCGTAGTAAGCGGCAAGGCGATCGGTGATCAGCGAGGAGAGGATCCACGGAGACACGATGACGCGGAACTCGTCGTCAAGGCCGGGGATCGCGAACTCGGCGGTGTCGATGACGTTGATGTCGGTGTCGCCGGTCACGCCGCGGGTCAGGAACGCGCGGACGCGCTCGTCGAGCTTGCGGTTCTCGTCCTCGCCCATGAACAGGAAGACCGGGACGCCGGGCTCCACGAGCTCGAGGGTGCCGTGGAAGAAGTCGGCCGAGGTGATGTAGCGGGTGCGCTTCCACTGCATCTCCTCGAGGATGCACATCGAGAACAGGATGGTCTCGCCCCACAGGGCGCCGGAGCCGATGAACATGGTGTAGGGGGCCAGGGCGTACTTCTTGGCGAGCTCCTCGGCGCGCGGCTCGAAGCGCTTGCGAATATCGAGCATGTCCTTCCAGATATCCTTGGTCTGCTCGATAAACAGGTCAAACTTGGGGAAGCAGCCGCGGCGGTTGAGCAGGCGCAGGCCGAAGCAGTCGGCGA
>URVZ01000080.1 GCA_900551365.1 uncultured Collinsella sp. | reverse complement strand
ATGTAGCGGATATCCTTGGTGATCTCCATCAGGCAAAGCCTCCTAGATAGACAAAAGAGCCCGTCTATCATAGCACTCGGCAGCATTCCAACTGTTATCTGCCGGCATCCTTACCGATTGTTATTGAAATACGATAAATCGCCGTTTACCTGCGTAAACTATGAGCGTGGTATCGCCGTGCTATGTCGAATAATGAGCTGGCCGGGAATACGAATGGCAACGGTTTTGCCCGCCGTACCCGCCTCGGGAACCGCATGCTCGAATACCTCGCGTCCGCGCTGATGCAAATCGAATCGAACGGTCGTGAGCTCGTTATGCGCGACAAAATCATCGAGCGAATCGTCGACACCCACCACGCTCACGTCCTCGGGCACGCGCAGGCCGCTATCGCGCAGCGCTGCAATCGCGCCATTTGCCATCTGGTCGTTTGCCGCGTAAATCGCCGTCATGGTGCGATCGTGCTCGGCCAGGTACCTGCCGGCCTCGTAGCCGCTGTTGGCAGACCAGTCGCCCTCGAGCGGCTCTGCCGGCTCGATGTGTTTACGCTCGAGCGCATCCTGCCAACCGGCTCGACGAAATTGCTCGTCGACCGAGAATGACGGGCCGCCAATATAGCGAATCTGCTCGTGCCCTAGCTCAAACAGGTGATCCATAAGCAATAGCGAGCAGCCGTAATGGTCGGAATCGACCGTGGTCACCCGCGGGTGCGCGTACATGGTAACGATGACCGTGCCAATGCCCGGCAGTGGATCAAACGTCTCAAAATCGGGCGCCATGCGACTCATACCGATGATGATGCCGTCCACCGGCAATGCGGCCATACGACGCGTGGCCTCGGCAAGCGAAAACTCCTCGGTCTTGGACATCTCGACCAGCGTGATGGCGCAATTATGCTCGCGAGCAGCGCTGGCGATGCCGTCGATCATTGAGAGGTTGCCAAACTTGGTGACATCGTTGATGCATAGGCCGACCGAATGGTAACGGCCGTCGCGCAGCGAGCGACCGGCATAACTCGGACGAAAGCCGAGCTTTTGCATAGCGGCCTGCACGCGCTGGCGCGTCTGCTCGTTAACGTTAGGCAAGCCGTTGGCGACGCGCGAAACCGTCTGCTGCGAAACGCCGGCAGCGCGGGCGACGTCGGCCATGGAGACCGGACGCGAACTGGTATCGTTGGACGGGCGCCTTGCCACAGGATCACCTTCACCCTTGCGAGATCTGAATAGCGTGAATGCCGGCCCGGGCAGAAATACATCCCGCGCCGAGGCCCGCTATCGTCGGACGCATGTTAACGTACTCTACTTTTTCTATCTGCATCTCTTCTGCTTTATAAGTCCATACGGCAGTACCGTTCACGGCTGAATTTCTACCGATTACCAGATTCTCAAAAAGTGACAAGCGATGTGTTATGAGTACGTTAACATAGCCCGTAACGTGCGGTATCGTGAACACTTGGTTCATGCCGCTTTAAGTTGTTAACGTACTCATAACGACGCAAAACCCACCCGGGCGCGCCAAGGAAAGGACTCCCATGACCACCCCCGACGAAAAGACATTCGCCACGCTCACCAAGCTGTTTGAGGAGGAGTTTGGCCCCATCGGCGACCGCCAGGTGCTCTACGTGCACGCGCCCGGCCGTTCCGAGATCAGCGGCAACCACACCGACCACGAGGGTGGCCACGTTATCGCCGGCTCGCTCGATGTCGCCGTCGACGGCATCGCCGTGGCAACCGATTCCAACAAGGTTCGCGTAGCCGACGAGGGCTATCCCACGTTTGAGATCGCGCTCGACACGCTAGACGTTCAGGAGTCCGAGAAGGGCACGTCCGCGAGCCTCGTCCGCGGCATGGCCCACGAAATCGCAGCCCTTGGCGTTGAGCCCAAAGGCTTCGACTTTGCCTTTACCTGCTCCGTCCCCTCGGGCGGCGGCCTTTCCAGCTCTGCCGCCGTCGAAGCCGCGTACGGTCGTGCCATGGAGACGCTCTGGGGCGCGCCCGCCATTGAGCCCGTCACGCTCGCCCAGATGAGCCAGCGCACCGAGAACAACTATTACGGCAAGCCCTGCGGTCTGATGGACCAGGCCGCCGTTTGCTTGGGCGGCCTCGCCTACATGGACTTTGAGGATCAGGCTCAGCCTAAAACCCAGAAGCTCGAGCTCAACTTTGAGGATCACGGTTATGCTCTCGTGCTCGTTAAGGTCGGTGCCGACCACGTGGCCGCCACCGAAGACTACGCCGCCGTTCCGCGCGAGATGCAGGACGTCGCCGCCGAGTTTGGCAAGGCACGCCTGTGCGAGGTAAACGTGGCGGACTTTGACGCCAAGCTCCCCGAGCTGCGCGCCAAGCTGGGCGACCGCGCCTGCCTGCGCGCCGTTCACTACTGGTACGAAAACGGCCTGGTCGACAAGCGCTGGGCTGCCCTGAACGCCGGCGACATCGATCAGTTCCTGGTCCTGACGCGCGAGTCCGGCGCCAGCTCTGCCATGTACCTACAGAATGTCGTTGCCAAGCTGGGCTCCGAGCAGCCCTCGATGTATGCCCTGGCACTGGCCGAGCACGTGCTCGACGGCCGTGGCGCCGTCCGTATCCACGGTGGCGGCTTTGGTGGCACCATCCAGGCCTTCGTGCCGCTCGACCTGGTCGACACCTTTATCACCAAGATGAACGGCTGGCTGGGCGAGGGCTCTGCCCGCCACTACGCAATTTCTGACAAGGGGGCTTACGCGGCATGGCTGTAATGACTGACGTGCGCGAGGCCGCGCAGAACCTGATCGAGTACGCTATCCACCGATCGATGATCGGCCAGGACGATCGCATCTGGGCGTATAACACCATTCTCGAGTGCATCGGTGCTACGGGCCCGGCGCTCGACATGGCCTGGGCGCTCCAGGCCGAAAAACTCTCGCTCTTGCACCCCGACACCCTGCCCAACTTTGACCTTGAAGGCACACTTGCCGCGCTTGCCGAGGCGGCTGTTGCCAACGGCGCCGCCGAGGACACGGCATCGGGCCGCGACCGCATCGCCATGCGCATCATGGGCGCGCTCATGCCAAGGCCTTCGGTTGTAAACGAGGAGTTCAACGGACGCATGGGCGTCAACGAGCCCCGCGCCGCGACCGACTGGTTCTACGGCCTGTGCTGCGACGCCGGCTACGTGCGCCGTGCCGCCATCGCGCGCAACATCAAATGGAGCACCCCCACCAACTGGGGCGACCTCGAGATTACCATCAACCTGTCAAAGCCCGAAAAGGACCCGCGCGATATTGCCGCGGCCGGCGCCGCCAAAAACACGGGCGAGAAGTATCCCGCCTGCCAGCTCTGCATCGAAAACGAAGGCTATCCCGGACGCTCCGCTGCAGCCGACGGCGGCGCCCATCCCGCCCGCCAGAATCTGCGCGTTATCCCCATTAAGCTCGACGGCGAGCGCTGGGGCTTCCAATACAGCCCGTACGCGTACTTTAACGAGCACTGCATTGCCATGAGCTCCGAGCATCGTCCGATGCACGTCGACCGCAAGGGGCTGACCTGCCTGCTCGACTTTGTCGACCTGTTCCCGCACTACTTCATTGGCTCCAACGCCGACCTGCCCATCGTGGGCGGCTCGATTCTGTCGCACGACCACTTCCAGGGCGGCGCGCACGAGTTCCCCATGATGCACGCCGCCGAGGTCTCGCAGTTTAGCGTGCCGGGCTTTGACCAGGTCATCGGTACCGTGTTACAGTGGCCGCTTTCGGTGCTGCGACTACGATCGCACGACCGCGCCCAGCTGCTCGACGCCGCCGAGAAGATTATCCTTGCCTGGCGCGAGTGGACCGATGAGTCGGTTGGCGTCATCGCACACACGGCCGACGGCGTGGCCCACAACACCGTGACGCCCGTCATCCGCCGCGTCGACTCCCGCGGCAACGCCGGCGGCGAAATCTACGAGGCCTACCTGGCGCTTCGCTGCAACATCACGACCGACGAGCATCCGCTGGGCGTATTCCATCCGCATGCTGAGTACCACCACATCAAAAAGGAGAACATCGGCCTGATCGAGGTCATGGGCCTGGCCATTTTGCCGCCGCGCTTGGTTCCCGAGCTCGGCGCTGTCCGCGAGCACCTGCTGGCGGCCAAGGCAGATGCCAGCTACGACCTTGCCGGCGCGCTCGAGGGCGACGACCTTTGCCGCAGCCACGCCGCATGGGCCGAGGATGTCTTTGCACGCCGCGCCGATGAACTTACGACCGACAACGCCATCGATATCCTGCACGAGGAGGTCGGCGTGGTGTTTGGCCACGTGCTCGACAACGCCGGCGTCTTTAAGTGGGACGAGGCAGGACGCGCCGCCCAACAGCGCTTTATCGACTCGCTATAGCATGCGAGCTCGAACGCACGCACTCAACAAATAGCGTCTACACGACAACGGCGCCCGCCGGCAACATCACCGACGGGCGCCGTTTTCTGATGCAAGGGTAACTAATTTGCACCAAAACAAGGAGTGTCCCAAACTGCCGGCAGAAAAAGAACGTCCCCAGATGCCGACCTAAACCAACACATTATTCGATGGAAAAACGTGGTTGCCTCCCACATTATTCGATGGAAAAACGTGGTTCATTCCCACATTTTTCGATGGAAAGACCAACACGGTCTTATACTAACCATGATCGTTAGGAGGCAGTATGCAGCGACAGCTAATGGACGAACTCATCGCTTGGAAATCTAGGGCAAACCGCAAGCCCCTCCTGCTTAAGGGGGCCCGCCAGACGGGAAAAACCTGGCTTCTCAACGAATTCGCAGGCCAGCAGTATCAAAACGTCATCCGTTTTGACTTTATGCTCGAACCGGGCGCACGTTCGCTGTTCGACGGAAGCCTAGACCCCAAACGCATCATCTCCCAGATAGAGCTCCTGCGCGGCCAGACCATAACGCCGACAGACACGCTCATCATCTTCGACGAAATCCAAGAGGCACCGCGTGGCATCACCTCGCTCAAATACTTCAACGAGCTGGCGCCGGAATACCATATCGTGGCAGCCGGCTCCTATATGGGGCTCGCGCTCCGACGCGAAAACGAGTCGTTCCCCGTCGGCAAGATCGACCAGCTTACCATGCGCCCCATGGGGTTTGTCGAGTTCGTTCGTGCCGTCGATGGCGATCCGCTCGCAGATGCCATCCTTGCCGCAGACATGGACCTGCTGGCAAACGTTTCCGAAAAGCTCGAGCGCCTGCTCAAGGAATACCTCGTTGTCGGTGGCATGCCAGAAGTTGTCTCCGCTTTCGCCGCCTCCCACGATTTCATCGAGGCCCGCAGGCTTCAGCAGCAAATCATCGAAGCTTATGAATCCGATTTTGGCAAGCATGCGCCAGCCCGCATCGTCGAGCGCATGAGGCTGGTTTGGAAATCCCTTCCCGGCCAGCTCGCAAAGGAAAACAAGAAGTTCGTCTACGGTGCGCTCCGTCCCGGGGCGCGCGCACGCGATTTTGAGGAAAGCCTCCAGTGGCTCATGGACTATGGAATCGTTCATAAGGTACCACGTGTTTCCGCCCTAAGAGCACCGCTCACAAGCTACGAGGATCTCTCGGGCTTCAAGCTGTTCTGCAACGACACCGGCATCCTCGGAGCACTCTCCGGCCTCTCGCCAGCCATTGTTCTGAACGGGCCCGCTGTTTTTACGGAGTTCAAAGGCTCGCTGACCGAGCAATACGTCGCACAGGAGCTTTTGCTCCAAGGCAAAACTCCCGCGTATTGGTCATCCTCCTCCGGCAATGCAGAGACTGACTTTGCCATCGACCATGCGGGGACCGTGCTTCCGCTCGAGGTCAAGGCGGCAGAGAACCTCAAAGCAAAGAGCCTGAGGATTGCCTGCGAGAAGTTCAAGCTCGAGCGCTGCGTGAGAACATCGTTAGCGGCATATAGAGACGAGGGCACGCTCGTCAACATTCCGCTCTGGGAGATTGGGCAAATCGACAAGCTGGCATAGGCGCTGTGGAGGGGGTGTCCCGTAAGGAGTGTCCCAAACTGCCGGCAGAAAAGGAACGTCCCTATCTGCCGCATTCCCGAAGCAAGGCAACGCCGATGTCTTGGAAACGACAGAGCGGGCGGGCCGCATTTGAGACAAGGTGACGTGAAACGAAAGGGCGCTGACCTTCTGGTCGCGCCCTTGAAGTTGAACGTCAGATTGTCCAAATGCGGCCCGCGCAGCGTCGGTAGGTTACGGCGTTTGGTAAAACGCCGTAACTCGACGCCGTAACTCTAAAGCTCCGTTACTTCAACGTTGTTGAAGATCTCATCCCAGCGGTCCATGACCAGGTGGCCGGTCTTGGGATCCATGGCGTTGAGCTTGCCGCAGGTATTGGCGGTCTTGAGCACCGTGACGTCGTCGGCGCCAGCAGCAATGGCATGTGCAAAGCCGGCGATGGTCGAGTCGCCGGAACCCGTCGCGTTCACAGCCGCAATCGCAGGCGTCTTGGCGCGGAACGCGCGGCCCTCATGGAAGCCCACCGAACCGGCAGCGCCCATCGAAACGACAACCCAGGGGATACCGGCAAAACGGTCATCGGCGGCAAGCGCCTCGCGCAGGGCATCGACATCATCGGTCGTAAAGGACGTACCCAGCAGGCCGTTAATCTCGGTCAGGTTGGGCTTTACGAGCTCAGGCTTAGCGTCGGACTCCAGCGCGGCCTCCAGCGATGCACCCGAGGTATCGAGCAGCACCTTGGCGCCCGCCTCCTCGGCGATCTTGACGAGCTCGGCATAGTAGCCGGCATCGACGCCACGCGGCAGCGAGCCCGAAAGCGTCACAACGTCCGCCTTCGCTGCAAGCTCGGCAAACTTGGCCGTAAAGGCCTCGAGCTCGGCCGGGGCGATCTGCGGGCCGCTCTCCAGCAGCTCGGTCTGATTGCCCTCATGCAGGATATTCAGGCAGATGCGCGTCTCACCGGCAATGGGCACAAAGTCGTTCTTGACGCCGTCGGCATCCATAAGCTCGGCCATATAGGCACCCATGTGGCCGCCGAGCAGACCGGTCGCGAGCACATCGTCGCCCAACTGCAGCAGCACACGGCTCACGTTGAGGCCCTTGCCGCCAGCGGTCTTTTCGGGCGTCACACGGTTAACATCGTCGATGATCAGCTTGTCGAGCTGATAGCGCGTATCAATCGACGGGTTCATGGTAACGGTCAGAATCATGTTGAACTCCTGTTCCGGGGCGGCATAACCCGCCCCAAACATACGATAACTCGTTAAAGAATCTCGATCTCAAAGCCGCGAGTGACGGTCTCTCCCGGCTTGGCCACCAGGCAGCCACGCTTGTGCTCCAGAATATCGTCCTCGTCGGAGCAGGTGGACAGACCACCCCACGGTTCAACAGCCACAAAGTCGCCCTCGGGCTTGCTCCACACAATCAGGTACGGCATATCGGGGAACGTCAGGCGCACGCCCTTGTCCTCGGTCTTCTTGGTCAGCGTAACCACGCGGCTCTCGAGCACGTCAAAGATGGTCTCCGCGAAGTCAAAGAGTTCGTGGGTCAGCGGCAGGTCATGGCCAACCATCGGGTTCTTGCTGCGATGCTCAACATCAATCAGGCCCGTCGAGGGAACGGCAGTACAGAGCTCGGTGGCCTCACGCTGCTCAAAACGAAGCTCATAATCGTCATAAGACTCGCCCTCGTCGAGCGGGCACTTAAAGCCGGGGTGACCGCCCACAAAGAACGGCATGTCCTCGGTGCCCTCATTGGTCACCTCGTACGACACGGCCACCTTTTCCGAATCGATCGTGTAACGAGCAACGATCTTAAACGGATACGGGTACTGCTCGAGCAACTC
>URVZ01000079.1 GCA_900551365.1 uncultured Collinsella sp. | reverse complement strand
GTCAGAGTCTTGCCATCTGGGAAGAGCTCGGCTTTGAGTTCGACGCCATCTCGACTGGCTTTATCGTGACCGAGGAAGAAACGCGCATTATCTCGGACTTTTGCCACCGCCGTGCGCAAAAGGGCACCAAAGTGTTTGTCGATCCCATCATGGGTGATAACGGCAAGCTCTACGCCGGCGTGCCCGAGTCTACGATTGGCCTCATGCGCAGCCTGCTCGAGTGCGCCGACTACGCGGTGCCCAACTACACCGAGGCATGCCTGCTCGCCGATACGCCTATTGCCGAGCAGATTTCGGTCGACGAGGCCCACGCGCTCGTGGACGCCGTGCGCGCGCTGGGCGCCAAGTCGGTGGTCGTTACGAGCGCTGTGGTCGATGGGCAGAATTCCGTTATCGGCTATGACCATGTGGCGGGGGAGTACTTCACGATTCCCTTCGAGCTGATCCCGGTCTATTTCCCCGGCACGGGCGACACGTTCTCGGCGGTGCTTGTGGGCCGCGTTATGGCCGGTTGGAGCCTGCAGCGTGCGACGGCCGACGCCATGCGCGTGGTGGCCGAGCTTATCGAGCGTAATGCCGACCAGGAGGACAAGTCGGCCGGACTTCCCATCGAGGCGTGCCTGGACGTGATTGACCATGAGTAGCACGGCTGAGAGCGGCTCCACCGAGCCTTCGGGCGAGAGCAAACCGCTCGGCGCTCCGCGCGGCAAGCGTCCGCGTATCCGCATTAGCTGCGTGGACCAGCTGGGCGCGTGCCGCTGCCACCATGGTCACAAGCCGGGAGACGTCTTCGACTTCGACCGCGATCGCGGCAAGATGTGCGCCATGGCCTGCCATGTGGGCTTTCCCTATATCGATATCCTGCGCTATGGCGGAAATGTGCCCGGCAACGAGCCCGGCACGGCAAAGTTCTGCTGTCCCGAGGTCGATACGTTGAACGTCTGGCTCGCCGAGATCGTCGACGAGTAATCGAGCGTGGATTTTCGCCCGCCAAGATAATGAGCGTGGATAATCTCCCGTTTAGAGCGTGGTTTTACGCTCAAAGTGGGAGAAAATCCACGCTCAATTTGTATGCGGGAGATTATCCACGCTCATTTTATGCCGATGGCGTGGCTCACGCATCCGCGCCGCCCGGGCGCCTACAGTTGCTCGAGCATGGCCGTGCAGCCGGCGAGCACATCGCGGTAGGTGGCATCGAAGTTGCCGGTGTACCAGGGATCGGCGACGTCGCCGGGGCGATCGGTCCAATCCAGCAGCCGCGAAATCTTGCCGTCGGCATCGTCGCCGAAGATGCGACGCAGGCCGCGCGCGTTCTCGGCATCCATATAGACGATGTGGTCCCAGTCACCATACTCCGCGCGACGAACCTGGCGCGCGCGGTGCGCAACGACGGGAATCCCGACCTCGCGCAGCTTGGCGATGGTGCCATGATGCGGAGGGTTGCCAATCTCCTCGGTCGAGGTCGCGGCAGAATCAATGACGAACTCCGCCTCGCGCCCAGCACGGCGCACCAGCTCGGCAAACACCGACTCAGCCATCGTCGAGCGACAGATATTCCCGTGGCAAATAAACAGTACGTGCTGCATATGATGGTTCCTTTCTGGGCGGTCGCGCGGGGATTACAGACTGCCCTTGAGGCAGTTTGCTCCGATAAAGCCCGCTGCGTACAAGGGGAGATGGCGCAGCTCGCGTCCGTCATCGGTTTCGCTGCGGGCAAAATTGTTCTCGGACAATATGTAGGCATACGGCGACCGGGCTTTTTCCATAAACGACCCGAGCGTTCTCGCGCGCACGTTGCGTGCGGATTTTACCTCGACGGGAACGATCTCCATACGGTCGGTCTGAAGTAGAAAATCGAGCTCGCCGTTCGTCTTCCAAGACGACGGTGGCATCCAGTAATACGTCTGCAAACCATTGCCCGAAAATGCCTGCATGACCGAGTTCTCCGCCAAGGCACCTCGAAAGTCGGAAGACAGCGCCATGGCGGAATCCCCTTTGAGGTCGAGCCAGAGTCGCGGGTTGATACCGAGTTTGTAGAACATGAGGCCCGTATCGAGAAGATAGACCTTAAAGAAGCTCCCGTCTTCGTCGTCGAAGGGGACGAGGGGAGGTTCGATGCCTTCGGTCAGGTTGTTGACCGATATGATGCCGGCGCCCTCGAGCCAGTCGAGTGGCTCGATGAGCTTTGAGCGTCGGCCTCCGCGTTCGACCTCGGAGTACTTGAATTTCTTGGTTGAGGATCGTAGCAGCTGGGATGGAATGGAGCGCCAGACCTTGCGCGCTGCTACGCCGCTGATTCCGTTTTCGGGGTCGGTCATATCGGCGGTGTAGGTCTCGTCGATTTCGCGCTGCTCGACGCGCGCGTCTTCGATGGAAAGCGTCTTGCGATATGCGTTGACGGCGGCGGGCATGCCGCCCACGATTTGGTATCGATGAAACAGGTTGAGCGCGGCTTGGTGTGCGGCGTAGGTCTCGAGCGTGTCGGCGTGGGTACGAACGGCATCGGCCATCTGCTCCTCGCCGAGCGCCCAGAGAAACTCCTCGAACGACATGGGATGCATGGTCTCTTGGCGGACGCCGCTGGGAAAAGGCAGCTTGCGCTTGCGCGTGGCGACGCCGAGCTGACTGCCGGTCGCGCATATGCGCCAGCCCGAACCCGAGAAAAAGCGAAGCGAGTTGAGCGCCCGTTCACAGAGCTGAACCTCGTCAAACAGGATGAATGCGGTTTCCTTGCGAATGGGGGTGCGTTTATAGTCTGAGATTCGTGCCACGATGGTGTCAACGTCGTCGGTGGGGCAGTCGAACAGCGGGGCAATCAGCTCAAGATCGGTCTGAAAGTCGAGTTTGACAAACGCATCGCCGGCGATTCGTCTGCCGATTTCCTCGGCAGCGTACGTTTTGCCCACGCGTCGTGCGCCACGGATGAGGAGGGGGCGCGAGGCGTCCTTTGTCGCCCATGATTCGATAACGGATTCGATTGATCTGCGCATGGGGCTGCCTTTCCAATTTCATGTACTTCAAGTACATAGTTTAGTACGATTTCGTGTACTTGAAATACACGAATCGTGGAAAAACGTGTATTTCAAGTACACGAAATTGCACTGCTAGAGCTTGCAGGCGGATAAACACCACTTGTATGGGACGGTTTCACCGGTCGCTCGCCACCTTGGGCTATGTTTGCTCCTATGCCTGCATCGAAGATTGTGCTGCGTGGTGGCGTTCCCAGCGCGCCAACTTGATCGTCACTAGCGTGAGTACCCAGGCCACGAGTGAGAACACGGCGCCAACTGCGCCGACGTAGGCAATGCCAATTCCGCTTACCACGGCGCCGCCCACTGCGGTGCCAAACGAGATGCCGACGTTAAACGCCATGGGTTCCACCGAGCTCGCGAGCACCATCGATTTGGGGTGGCGGCTGCGGGCAACGTCCATAAAGTGCGTGATGCACGAGACCGAGAACAGATACATGAGCATCGCCAGGCTAAAGACAAAGACGAGCGCGAGGGGCATGGTGGTGCCCACGGCAAACAGCCCAAACAGAGCCGCGGCCTGGAGCACAAACGTCACGAGCAGCGCCTTCATGCCAAAGCGCGCATCGATCCATCCGCCCAGGATGTTCGAGACCAGGCAGAACACGCCGTAGGCCATGAGTGTGGTGCTTGCCTGAACGGTGCCCATGCCCAGCACCTGCTCCAAGTAGGGCGTCACGTAACCGTAAAACACATAGACCGATCCCACGCCAAACAAAAAGATGAGCATGCCGGTGATGATGCTCGGTTCGCGTAGAAGCCCCGCTTGCTCGCGGAAGGTGGCGGGCTCATCGGTCTGGCCGGCGCGTGGCATAAACGCCACGAGCGCGGCACAGATCAGAACGGCAAAGGTGAGCGTGCCGTACATGGCAACATGCCAGTCGAGTGTATCGGCCACAAACTTGCCGATCGAGGTCACAAAGACCATCGCCACAGAGAATGCGCCGTACACCACCGAGATGGCGAGCGATGTCTGCTGCGGGGACAGCAGCTCGGGGATATACGTCACGCCCACGGCGAGCAGTGCGCCCGAGACGGAGCCCAAGATGATGCGCGAGGCAAACAGCACTTGGAAGTTGGGCGCCAACGCCATAACAAGATTGCCGAGCACAAAGATAATGCTGTAGCACACGAGCAGCTGGTAGCGGCGGAAGCGTCCCGTGCTGAGTGCAAGCACCGGCGTCGCGATGGCGTAGACCAGCGCGAACACACTGATGAGTTGGCCTGCGGTGGCAAGTGAGATGCCGAGCTCCGTCGCCAGGTCGCTCTCGATGCCGATGACCACGAACTCCGAGCAGCCGAGCGAAAAACCCAGCAGCACGAGCAGCGCCAGGCAGAGGTTGGTGCGCGCGGGGGAAAGCGCGGCAGCGGTCGATGCTGTTGTGGATGAGGTTGCGGTGGTCAAGGCGGTTGCTCCCATGTTGCGTTATATGAGCTAGATTCAGTCTCTGCAACTCTAGCAGAATACGACAAGAAGCAGCCCCTTTGTCACGGTCTGCGCTTGCCTGTATAGTCGCAATACAGGCGAAGATGGTCTCAGGTACATCGCGGGCGACAGGAGATCCCATGGGTACGCACACGACAAAGGTTGCAGTGGGCGAGGGCAAGTTTGCGCTCGAGGCCCAGCTGACAGTGACGCCGCGAGGCATGGCGGTGTACGCCTGCTCGCCGGAGTTCGCGCACCTGGGCGCCACGGCGCAGGCCATTCCGCGCCCCGAGCTCGGCCGTACGGCGACGGTGAGCATCCTGGCCGTTCCGTGCCATCGCGATGAGATCCCAGCGCACGATATCGCGGCGGCGCTGGCCACGCGCTTTAGCGTGCCGGTAGTTGCAAGCACGGGCTTTCATGTTGAACAGGCGAGCGGGGACGACCTGCGGCGCGTGCTCGATACCACCAAGGAGCTCATCGCCGCGCTTGAGGAAGCCGCCGCGCGCATCCTGCGCGCC
This sequence comes from uncultured Collinsella sp., assembly GCA_900551365.1. Classification (GTDB taxonomy): domain Bacteria; phylum Actinomycetota; class Coriobacteriia; order Coriobacteriales; family Coriobacteriaceae; genus Collinsella. The sequence continues at coordinate 2,897 of URVZ01000079.1, read as the reverse complement.
GGCTGGGATGAGGGCGGCGCGGGCGCCGAGGTCGTGGCGGTCGATGCCGCGACCGGCGAGGCGCTTGGCCCCGTCGACCGCATCGAGGCCCATACCGGCGAGGGCATCCTGCATCAGGCATTTCTGACGCTTTTGGTCGAGGGCCGGGGCGAAGACGCGCGCCTGCTGCTCTGTCGCCGCAGTCCGCTCAAGCGACTGTGGGGCGGGGTGCTGGCCGATAGCTGTGCCGGCCATCCGCTCCCCGGGGAAGACGCCGCGGCCGCCACGGCGCGCCGCATCAACGAAGAGCTCGGCATTACGCGCGAGCCCGATCGGCTCAAGCACCTCGGACACGTGGTGTACCGTGAGGACCACGGCGATGGTCGTTGCGAGTGCGAATGGTGCGAGGTCTACCTTGCCCATGTTGAGCCGGGCGAGCTGCATATCAACCAAGAGGAGATCTCGGAGGTGCGCCGCGTGGCCCCGTCCGAGCTCGACGGCTATCTGCGGGGGCGCCCCGAGCAGTTGGCCCCCTGGCTCCGCGAGGCCCTCAGCGATCCGTCTATCCGCACGGCCCTCGCCATGTAATCGCTGCCCAAACCGTCCCAACATTCGATGAAAATCTCAAAAATGAGAAAAAACGCCGAATGTTGGGACGGTTTTCCTGTCTGCGTCGGCGGCCCCCCGTGCCATCTGGGGGTATAAGGCAAGCAAGTGTTTATTTGCGAGGCTTAAGGGGCGCCCCGCATGGATGGGTGCGAGGGGAGTTTTGCAATGGTCGTTGACAAGGCAAACAGGAAAAAGATGTCCAGGGTGGCGGCAACCGCGGCACTCGCCGGCGCCCTTGCCATCGGCGCGGGCGGCTGCGCGGCTGCAAAGCCTGCGGGGTCGAGTTCTGGTAGCGCACCGGTGCACAAAGAGCAGGTCAAGAAGACTCCCGCACAGCTGGCGGCCGTGGCATACCACGAGGTCCTCGAAGACCCGCAGGGCTACTTTGGACGTAATGACGGGCTCGAGGAGCAGTTTGTTGCCGATGCGGAGTACACCTACGCTCTGGTAAACATGTCGACAGACGAGCTGCCACAGCTGCTCGTCTGCGCATCGGGATCGAATGACGCGTGGAATGGTATGGAATCCGTGCAGGTATTTTCCTTTGACGCGAAGAGCGGCTCGCTTGTCACGCCGACGGAGGATCTCGCGGCGGGCGTTGCCGGCGCCGGCGGGTTCCGTGGCAGTCTGTCGTATTCGGCTGCCGGAAACGGGCTGCTATATTCTACGCTTTCGTCTGGAACGGGCATGGGCTCTATTGTGCGTATCACGCTCGACGGTGACCAGCTTTCCCAGACGTTTGCCGCGCCCGTCGACCTGTCGTCCGGTTCGAAGCTTTCTTCTGTCGTGAGTTCTGAGGGCAGGGAGATCACGTGGACAGATGTTGCCGACGACTCGGCTCTGAAGGATCTTGAAAGCGGAAGCTGGAAGAGCACTGTCGAGAAGGGCTCGGGTGCGGCCGATGCCGCACGGGCTGCCGGTTTGGCGACGTTTACGGGCACGGTGCGCATTCTTGATGACGCCGGGGTGTGCGACCTGCAGGGAGTAGCGAACCCCAACCCGGATTACCCGAGCGGCCACAGCTATGTCGTGCTCGATTTGGGAGGCGAACAGCAGGTGATGTGTCTCAGCGGTGATGGCTCCAGTCTGCGCGACGGAAACACCTCGCTGCTTTTGCTCGACACCACCGATTCCGGAAACTCGTGGAGCGCTCTCGATGGCAAGACCGTCACGGTCGCCGTCGATACGCCCCAGTGCTCTTGGCCGTCGGATACCGGCTTGCCGCTGGGCTCGCCGCGGTGCGCCGGCCATGTTGCTGTCATCGGCTAGATTGCATAATGCGGAAAAGGACCAATTTCTTTTCCGCATTTTTATGCTCCGTACCTGCGGTGATGGGTATACATATACCAATTATGAGTAGGGTGGAGGTGCAATATGGCTGTCGGCGAGCACAGGTTTGATCCCGATTTTGAATGGTGGTATAGCGAGGGCGAGGCTCCGGACGAGTCCTGGGATGAGCCGTTGACGGACGAAGCGTCGAGCAACGAGGTCGAGACCGGCAGCGATGCCGCCGAGCCCCTGACCTTCGAGCAAGCTTGGGCCCAGGCAGAGGCCGACGAGGCCAAGGCCGATGCAACGGCCACGCTGAGCCAGCCGGCCGATATGTCGATCTCGCCGGCCAAGACGCCGCAACCGCGCCATAACATCGACCCCGGCAGCACGGCGTCCTTCAGCATCCTCGACGTGCCCGCGCAGGGCGCCCAGGCGCCAGCTCCCACGCATCGTCCCGACTTGGCTCGCGAGGAAGATGCGGGTCGCCGCTCTCCGCTCGGCCCTATCCTCATTGCCTTTTTGGCCGGCGTCATTGCGTGTTCGGCGATCGGCAACGTTTGGGGCCATGTTGAGCAGCAGCGAAAAGACGCCGCCAAGGTCGAGATGTCCGTCGAGCAGTCGCTCAGCCGTACGCGCTCGGTGCATGTGTCGGTCGAGGTCAAAGACGGCGCGACGTGGGATACCGCGCGCGGCGACAGCCAGATGCTCATCCATATCGTGGGCCGCACGCTCAAGGGGCAGGCGGTCGATGAGTATCAATATGTCAACTCTGACGGTGACGGCATCGAGCTCAAGCCCGGAGACTACGAGCTCACGGTCGACGAGCCGCCCGTCGCCACCGACGGCACGCGTTTCCGCGCCTCGAAGCGCATGGTTCCCGTGAGCTTTAACTCGCAGGCGCCCGATACGGTCGACAGCACGCCGCAGGGCGGGTTCGATCTTTACGTGGATGCTCAATAATTGCGCGCCGCTCCGTCCCGCAGCCAAGAGTGGGACAATAGCCCTCGACACTATTGTTTACTTTTGGAGGAAGTAGC
>URVZ01000078.1 GCA_900551365.1 uncultured Collinsella sp. | reverse complement strand
GAGACGGCGAGTTAGCCGGCAGGTCGGCATGTCAATCCTGGTCTAACAGAGCCTTCGGTTTTCCAGGGTCGCCACCTGCTCTCCACGAGGGACTACACCAGGGACGAGCTCATGTGGCTCATCGGCTTCGCCGAGCACCTCAAGGACCTCAAGAAGCAGAACGTCCCGCACCGCTACCTCGAGGGCAAGAACGTCGCGCTGCTCTTCGAGAAGACCTCCACCCGCACCCGCGCAGCCTTCACCACCGCCTGCATCGACCTGGGCGCCCACCCCGAGTACCTGGGCAAGGGCGACATCCAGCTGGGCAAGAAGGAGACGGTCCTCGACACCGCCAAGGTGCTCGGCTCCATGTTCGACGCCATCGAGTTCCGCGGCTTCAAGCAGGAGCACGTCGAGCAGCTCGCCGAGCACTCCGGCGTGCCCGTCTGGAACGGCCTCACTGACCGCGAGCACCCCACGCAGATGCTCGCCGACTTCATGACCATCAAGGAGCACTTCGGCAGGCTCGAGGGCCTCACGCTCGCCTACTGCGGCCAGGGTCGCAACAACGTCCAGAACTCCCTGATGATCACCTCCGCCATCCTCGGTGTGAACTACGTCAACGCCACCCCCAAGGAGCTCGAGCCCGACCCCGAGATCGTCGCCCTCGCGCAGAAGTTCGCCGCCGAGTCCGGCGCGACCATCCGCGTCACCAACGACCCCGTGGACGCCGTCCGCGGCGCCGACGCCGTCTACACCAACGTCTGGGCGGCCATGGGCGAGGAGTCCCAGTTCGCCGAGCGCGTCCGCCTGATGTCCCCGTTCCAGGTCAACGCCGAGCTCGTCTCCCACATCGAGAACCCCGACTGGATCTTCCTGCACTGCCTCCCGGCCTTCCACAACGCCGAGACCGAGTACGCCGCCAAGATCAAGGAGGAGCACGGCATCGAGGCCATGGAGTGCACCGACGACGTGATCTACAGCGAGCACTCCCGCTGCTTCGAGGAGGCCGAGAACCGCATGCACACCATCAAGGCCATCATGGCCGCGACCCTCGGCAACCTCTACATCCCGCGCGTCTAACCGCGCCACGGACCGACCGCACGCCGCGGCCCGCCCCTCCGGGCCGCGGCGCCTCACGTAAGGAAATACACCATGGCTGAAGAAATCAAGGAAAAGCCGGCGAGGAAGAAATTCCAGATGCCGAACACCTATGTGATCCTGTTCGCCGTCATCGCCTTCATCGCCCTCCTGACCTGGTTCGTCCCCGGCGGAGCCTACGAGCTCTCCGAGGGCGGCGACGCCATCGCCGGCACCTACCACGTGGTCGAGAGCAACCCCCAGGGCCTCTGGGACATCTTCATGGCCCCCATCACCGGCATGCTCGGCGGTGGCACGGTCTCCGGCGCCATTTCGATCTCCCTCACCATCATGCTGTTCGGCAGCTTACTCGAGATGATGGATCGCACCTGCGCGCTCAAGACGGCCATCAAGCGCATCACTATCGCCAATCAGAACAACATGCATGCGCTGATCGCCATCCTCGTTATCCTGATGGCGTTCTTCGGTACGCTCGAAGGCGCCTATGAGGAAGGCATCGTCTACTTCCTGATGTTCGTGCCCGTCATCCTGGCCCTCGGCCTCGATACGGTCACCGCGATCATGATCGTCGTCCTCGGCACCCAGATCGGCTGCCTCTCGTCGATCATTAACCCGTTCTCCACGGGCATCGCATCGGGTATCGCCGGCATCTCCCCTGGCGAGGGCATGATTCCCCGCATCGCGATGTTCGTCATCTTCACCGGCCTCGTCATCCTCCTGATCTGCCGCTACGCCGACAAGATCAAGGCGCATCCCGAGAAGTCCGTCCAGTTCTTCCGGCGCGAGCAGGACCTCAAGGAGTTCCCCGCCGCCGACGACGAGGACCTCACCCTCACCGGTCGCCAGAAGGGCGCGCTCGCACTGTTCGTACTTACCTTCGTCTTTATGATCGTCGGTCTGACCCCCTGGACCTCCCTCAACCCCGAGTGGACGTTCTTCGAGGACTTCGTCGCATGGGTCGCCGCAACCCCGGGCCTGCGCAACGTCCTGGGCACCGACATCACCGCCTTCGGAAACTGGTATTTCCCCGAGCTCTCGATGATCACCCTGATCATGGTCATCCTCATCGGCGTAGTCATGCACTATGATGCCGACACTATCATCGATACGATTCTCAAGGGCGCCTCCGGCCTGGTCTCCACCGCCTTCGTCGTGCCGCTGGCACGCGGCATCCAGGTCGTCATGGACAACGGCCAGATCACCCCGTCCATCCTCAACATGTGCGAGAACGCGCTGGCCTCCCTGCCGCCCTTCGCCTTCGTCGTCGTCGCCCTGGTCTGCTACTTCCTCATCGCCTGCCTGATCCCCAGCTCCACCGGCCTCGCCGCCGCCACCATGGGCATCATGGGCACGCTGTCCACCTTCGCCGGCGTCGACGTCTACATCATGGTCATCATCTACCTCATGGCGCTCGGCCTGGCCAAGATGATCACCCCGTGCTCCATCGTCGTCATGACGTGCACGGCCGCGGCGCACATGAGCTACGGCGACTGGGTCAAGAAGATCGCCCCCATCGTCGCCGTCCTGTTCGCCGCCTGCTGCGCCTTCCTCTGCGTCCTCGTGATGCTCTAGGTCTAGGCGCTACTCCCCCGCGGGAATCCTCGCGCGGCGGGCAAGCCCCTCCGTTTTTCCCGCCGCGCGCATTCCATCTAAGGTATGTAGGTCTTAAAGAAAGGAACCTGCCATGTCTGAAGAGAAAATCTACGTCTCCAACGCCACCAATCCGCTCAAAAAGGTCATGATGTGCTCGCCGAAGTACTACACCTTCAACGGCATCAACGTCATCACCTCCGAATGGATGAAAAAGGGCGATACCGAACAGAACGACATCATGGTCAAGGAATGGCAGATGCTCGTTGACGCCTACAAGGATAACGGCATCGAGGTCGTCGAGGTCGAGGCCAACCCCAAGTACGAGGTCATGACCTTTGCCCGCGACTATGGTTGCATGATCAAGGAAGGCGCCGTCATGGGCCACTTCCGTCATCCGGTCCGCCAGATCGAGGCCCAGTCCTATGAGGCAAAGCTTAAGGAGATGGGTGTCCCCATCGTCGCCCGCGTTAACGCAGGTTGCATGGAGGGCGGCGACTTCTGGATGATCGATGAGCATACGCTCGCCTGGGGCATGGTCGATCGTACCGATGAACAGGGAGTCGCCAGCCTCCGCCATCAGCTCGAGAAGTTTGGCTATACCGTCGTCGGCGTTCCCTGCCCGCCCGACAACCTGCACCTTGACATGATCTTTAACATCGTCGCTCCCCAAGTTGCGCTCGCTTGCATTGACCAGCTGCCCTATAACTTCCTGCAGATGCTCAAGCGCCGCGGCTTCGAGCTCATCCCCGTCGCCAGTGAGGATATGTACAAGCACGGCTGCAACGTCCAGTGCATCGGCAACAACAAGGTCGTTGCCATCGAGAAGAACAAGCACATCAACGACAAGATGCGCGCTCTGGGCATCGAGGTCATCGACGTGCCGCTCGACCAGATCCTGCACGCCGGCGGCGGCCCGCACTGCCTGACCCAGCCGATCGAGCGTCCGTAGTCCGAACGTTTCGCCTGGACAGTATTTGTCCGAGCCTCTCATGGGGCGCCGCTCCGCTGGATTCCGGCGCTGCGGCGCCCCTTTTTACCCACAAGCCCCTCAAAGGGGAAAGGAAGCACCCATGAAGATCTTGATCAGCGATTATGCCGAGAGCATGATGCCCCAGCACGACCTCGAAACCGAGACCCTCAAATCTCATCTGGGTGAGGATATCGATGTTGAGGTTTACGCGTATACCGATGAGGCACGCGAGGAGTTCTACGAGCATCTTGCCGATGCCGACGCTCTGCTCACTGCCTTCATCAAGGTGGACAAGGAAGCGTTCGAGCACGCTCCCAACCTCAAGGTCATCGCCATCAACGCCACCGGCTATGACAACGTAGACATGGACGAGGCAACTGCGCGCGGCGTGGGCGTCTGCCCCGTCGGCGAATACTGCACCTGGGATGTCTCCGAAAGCGCCATCGCCTATATGTACGCGCTCAACAAGAACTTCAAGTTCTACATCGGTCAGATTGAGCAGGAGCACCGTTGGGATTACGCCGCGGCTCCCGAGGTGCCTCGTCTTGAAGACCAGACCCTCGGCATCTTTGGTTTTGGCAAAATCGGCAAGTGCACCGCCCGTAAAGCCAAGGGCCTTGTCAAGCGCATCATCTCCAACGACCCCTTTATCGACCAGAACCTTTTTGGGCAAAACGGTGTCGAGCAGGCCGAGATCGACGAGGTTTTGGCCGAGGCCGACATCATTATCAATCATATGAATCTTAACGAGACGAACTATCATTACTTTGACGCCGAGAAGTTCGCCAAGATGAAGAAAAAGCCCATCGTCATTAACCTGGGCCGTGGCCTCTGCATGGACGAACCCGCTCTTATCGAAGCTCTCGATTCTGGCCAGATTCGCGCGTTTGGCGCCGATGTTCTGTATGACGAGACGCCCGACCTGGCAAACCACCCGCTCGTTGGCCGCGACAACGTGATTATCACGCCGCACTCTGCGTTCTATTCGTCTTCGTCGCTACGCGACCTCATGATCTTCCCGTGCAACAACATCGGACACTTCCTCAAGGGCGAAAAGGACCAGCTCTTCAAGTTGGTTAACGACGTTCCTGTCGTAAACGTGTTGTAGGAGCTTAAACTGCTTCCAGAACACGTGGCTCAACGGGATGAAGGCCTATTCTTCATCCCGTTTTATTGCTCCCCCTATCGTCTAAGCGACGTGCAGTCGCCGCGAACCAAAACAGCAGGGGCCACCAGACCAACAGAAAAGGGATCACTAGGGACCAGTCCTTAAAAATACCCGCATCTATATGCGACAACGTATATCACATTGTACGTTTACCGATAGGTCGGCTCGTTTGCGGAATACATGCCACCATAGATGTCCTCACATACTCACCGGATGGTATTATTGATATGTGATGCACGCTTTATTAAACGCATTACTTCCCCGACTTGAAGGGTGCAGCTTTCAAGTCGACAACAGAGTCAAGACCTTATTGATTAACGAGAGCCCCGTCTCCCATGGCGGAGGCAGGGCTTTCCGTGAAGGAGCTTTGTATGTCGGATAAGGCTGCCGCATCTGGCAAAGAACGTAAGCCACGCCAGATGCCCTCATCTTTTACCATTCTCTTTGGCTGCCTGTTGCTCGTGGCCATCGCCTCGTGGGTCGTCTCGTCATTTAGCCCTGACGTGCAGGCCGCAACGCTTGGCAACTTTATGGCTTCTCCCTTCTTGGGCTTTGAGAGCGCCATGCAGGTCTGCGTGTTCATTCTTGTGCTTGGCGGTTTCCTGGGCGTAGTCCAAAAAACGGGCGCGCTCGACACCGGCATCGCCGTGCTCGTCCGTAAACTAGGCGGTAATGATCTATTGCTCGTTCCTGTTCTCATGCTCGCCTTTGGCATCTGCGGATCCACGTACGGCATGCTCGAGGAATCCGTCCCCTTCTACCTGCTCCTGGCATCGGTCACGTTTGCCATGGGTTGGGATCCGCTCGTTGGATGCATGGTAGTTCTCATGGGCTGCGGCCTTGGCGTTTTGGGATCGACGGTCAACCCGTTTTCGACCGGACTCGCGCTTGATGCTCTCAAGGCAGCCGGCATCCCCTATGACCAGGGACTCATGATCGGCATCGGTCTGGTTATGTTCGCCATCGCCGAGATTTCGGGCATCATTTTTGTCATGCGGTATGCCAAGTGCGTCCGCACCGACCGCGCCGCCTCATCGCTCACCCCCGAGGAATGGGAGACCGCCGAGCGTCTCTACGGCGACAAGGACGGCGATTCCGCCGAGGACGCGCACGTCGAGCTTTCCAAAATTCAAAAGCGCGTCCTTGTTCTCTTCGCCCTCACGTTTGTCGTCATGATCATCGGCTTTATTCCGTGGCAGACATTCGGAGTTGGCCTATTTGATATCGGTGCCAAGGGCGATGACCTCAGCACCGCATGGAGCGCACTTTTGACTGGCCTGCCACTTGGTCAGTGGTACTTTACCGAATGCGGCATCTGGTTCTTCACCATGACAATTATTATCGGCAAGGTTGCCGGTATGCAGGAGAAAGAACTCGTCGACACCATCCTGCACGGCTGCGCCGACCTTGTTTCTGTCGCGCTCGTCGTCGCCGTCGCCCGCGGCGTCTCCGTGCTCATGTCCATCACCGGACTCGATGTGTGGATCCTCACCAACGCCGCCAACGCGCTCGCCGGCGTATCCGCCACAGTCTTTGCCCCGCTCTCCTATGCGCTCTACTTTGCCCTGTCTTTCCTCATCCCCTCGAGTACGGGCATGGCAACCGTCTCGATGCCTATCATGGGACCGTTGGCGGCATCCTTAGGCTTTGCCCCCGAAGCCATGGTCGCAATCTACCTCGCCACACACGGCGTTGTAGCGATGATCACTCCCACATGCGGGTCCATCATGGCTGGCCTCGAGCTTGCCCAGGTAAGCTACGCGACCTACATCAAGACGGCCGCCAAATACATGGTCCTGCTTACCGTGATTACCGTTTCGTTTGTCACCGTGCTGATGCTCGTTTTGTAATCGGCGGGCGCACCACAAATCACATCTTTTGAAAGGGGCCCAAAGAGCCCCTTTCTCTTAGCTCGAGGAGGGTGTCGTTTTATAGCGCCAAACTCGCCCCCGTTCGTGCCGTTTACCGAGCTTTTGGCGCGCGCACGCATTTGTTGTACATCTTTTTTGTAGGATAGACGGGTTATACATGAGGCAAGGCGGTTTAAATGGCATATGGTTTTAACGACGGCGATCAACGGCGACAGAGCGTTCGCCTTGCCGGTCGCGCTACGCCGACGCCCGGAAGCTCGTCTTCTTCCACCGCCGCCAGCCCGCAGTATCCAAGCAGCTCGCAACGGCAGCCCCGCCCTACGCCTCGGCAAAACACCAGCGGTTCTGAGACTCGAGGGCAGGCTAGTACCGCTGCGACTCGCAGACGCGACGGTGCCGTCGCTTCGAGCAGATCCAACGCTAAAACCGAACGGCGCAGTCGCAGTACCGATCAACGCCAAAGCACGCGCTCTTTCACGGGCACGCGCCAGCGCCAGACCGATGTGCCGCAACTGCGTCGCAACGGTCGCCCCCAGCCCGGCATCTTTGTCCGCCGTTCTTTTTCGCGCCCGCAGAACGGACGCAGCGGCCTGAGCTCTCGCCCGGCATCTCGAGCCGGCTCCGGCGCTCCCGCTCTACCCTTCCGCCGCGCACGCATCGCGCTTTGCTCCATCGTCGCGTGCCTGCTCTTTTTATTTTTAGGCTCGTGTATCTCCCACGGATCAGCCGGTCTCGAGCCCACCGCCGAGGACAAGCTGCTCAAGGCCCCCGTCGCGCCCGGTTATTCTTTCGCCTTTTCGACCCCGCGCTCGCAATGGCAAGCCGGCACGATGCCCCATATCTATCAGATCGACCCTGCATGGTCGGAGCTGCCTTACGCCGGCGGTACCATCCGCCAAAATGCTTGCGGGCCTACGTGCCTCACCATGGTCTATATCTTTAAGACGGGACGCACCGATATGACTCCCGTCGATATGTGCGCGCTTTCCGAGGCAGGCAATTACGCCCCCACCGGTGCAACCGAATGGTCGTTTATGACGAGCGGTGCGTGGCAGTTGGGACTTAACGGAACGGAGCTTCATAACGATCGCGACTCGATGACTCAGGCGCTGCGTTCGGGAGCGCCCGTCATCGCCGCCGTTCGGCCGGGCACCTTTACCAACGTGGGCCACTACATTGTACTTTACGGTATTGACGACGCCGACCAGATTGAAGTCTTCGATCCCAACTCGGCCAGCCGCAGCGCCCGACGCTGGGGCGTCGTAGAGGTCCTCAACGAAGTCGAAGCCATGTGGGCCTACTACT
>URVZ01000077.1 GCA_900551365.1 uncultured Collinsella sp. | reverse complement strand
ATGGCAATCTCGCACTCGACGGGCTCAACGCCGGCAAGGCTCTTCACGAACTCGCAGCCAGCCTCGTGCGCCTTGTGGATGTCGCCGGCAAAGGAGCCGATGACCTCGTGCTTGCCGTTGAGCACCACGTTGAGCACAAAGGCAAGGTGAGCCATCTCGGCAGCGGCAAACATGTCCTCGCTCACGTGGTTGTGGCACAGGTTGCCGGCACGCGAACGGGAATCGTTCACAAACTGACCGTTGTGGTTGTACATGATGGTCTTGTAGCTGGCGATACCGGGCAGCACGGACTTGCGGCTGCCAGAGAAACCGGCAAAGAAGTGCGGCTCAATGAAGCCCTCTGCAAGCAGCAGATCGCAATCGGCGGCAATCTTGTTGATGATGCACTCGCCGCCAGAAGGCAGGGTGCCGATCTTTTTCATCATGCTGTCGTCGGTCGCGACGTGCATAACGATTTCCTCGTTGGCAACGATCTCCTCGCCGTACTTGTTGACGAGCTCCTCGTGCGTCGACGGACGATGCATACCCGTAGCAACCAGAATGCGAACGCGCGCCTCAGGCGCAGCGGAATGGATGTGATGCAGCAGAATAGGCATCGTCACACGCGAGGGAACGGGACGCGTATGATCGGAGCTAATGATGACGATATCCTTCTTGCCAGCACAAAGCTCCTCGAGCGAAGGCGAGCCATAAGGGTTGGCAAGCGACTCCTCTACCAGCTCTTCCTGCGATTTCGTAGTCTTAAACTCGTTTTGATGACCTTCCATCACACCCGCGAAGTTCTTATCCTCGAGCTCCAGATGCAACGTCTTGTGGTCAAACGGCAGTTCACATTCAAACAATGACGAGCGCCCTCTTCCTTTCAACTGACACACTAGATAAACCGTTGGAAGGATACGCCGCTCACCGAAAAACACCACCGTCCACCGACTCATTAACACAACGTTCATATTTGACCCACAACAAAACGGCCACGATCCCAAACGGGACCGCAGCCGCCACAGTCGTAAGGCGAGAAGCACCAAACGCGCCGCCGGGACAGACCCCATCCAAAACGCGCGAAGCGCGCCATTATTCACCCAGCAGTAATCCGCCGAAGACCGGACATCGCAGGGCCCGCCATTAGTTTACTTTTAGGCACACTCCGCAGGACGCAAGAAGCCCTCGCCGCACGAAGTGCGCAGCGAGGGCTTCTTGCATGTCCGAGGACGTGCCTAAAAGTAAACTAATGGCGGGCCCGGACGACTACAGGGCTATCGATTACCCCGTGTTCTGCAATCCTGCCGAGACGCCGGTCACAGTCGAAAGAATCAGGCTCATGTACTCGGCCTTCTTCTCCTCGGCCATCTCGTCCTGGTTCATACGCACCTCGCGAAGGGCGCGGACCTGGGCGATGGACAGGGCGTCGACGTAGGGGTTACGCACGCGAACAGCACAGCCGAGCACGCGGCGGCGCTGCAGCGGCCACTCATCACCGACGATGGCAAGGACCCACTTACGGGTGAGCTGCATCTCGGTAAAGACCTTCTCGGACAGATCCTGGCGATCGCCCAGGTGCAGATACATCTTGGCGATGCGCTGATCGGTCTTGGCGATCGACATCTCAATATTGTCGATAAAGGTGCGGAAGAACGGCCACTCTTGGTAGGCAGCCTTGAGCTGGTCAAGATCGCCAAGCTGCTCGCAGGCGGTGCCCAGGCCGTACCAAGCGGCCAGGTTAATGCGCGCCTGGCTCCAGCTGAAGATCCACGGAATGGTACGCAGGTCATCGAGCGACTTGGCGCCCAGGCCGCGCTTAGCGGGACGCGAGCCGATCGGCAGCAGACCGACCTCGGTCAGCGGCGTCACGGTCGAGAACCATGGTGTAAAGTCCTCGGTGTTCAGCAGGTCCAGATAGCGCTCGTGGCTTGCGGCGTTGAGCTTCTCGGCCATATCCCAGAACTTCTGCGTGGTCTCGGTGTTGGTCTTCTCGACACTCGGGGCCGACTGCAAAAGCGTTGCGGCGGCAACGGACTCAACATGGCGCTGAGCCAGCGTGCGGTTGCCGTAACGGGCAAAGATGACCTCGCCCTGCTCGGTGAGCTTAAAGAAGCAGTTGACCGAACCCTTGGGCTGCGCCAGCACGGCCTTGTTGGCCGGGCCGCCACCACGGCCCACGGCACCGCCGCGACCGTGCATGAGCACCAGGTCGATATCGTTCTTCTCGGCCCACTTGGCGATGCGCTCCTGCGCGGAGTGCAGCGCGAGCATGGCCGTGGTAGGACCGGCGTCCTTGGAGGAGTCGGAATAGCCCAGCATAACCTCCATGCGGCGGTTGGTCTGAGCAAGGCGCTTCTGTACCACGGGCAGCGTGAGCATCTGGTCGAGCACGTCGACGCAGCCCTCGAGGTCCTCGAGCTGCTCGAACAGCGGGATCACGTCGAGCTCGGGGACATCCTCCTCGTGTGCAAAGGACAGGTGGGCAAGCTCAAAGACGTCAGCCACATGCTGGGCGCTCTTGGTGAACGAGATGATATAGCGGTGCGCCATCTTCTTGCCGTAGCGCTTTTGGATGGAGCCGATAGCGCGGAAGGTATCGATGACCTCGCGCGTCATGGGCTGCAGGTCGCCATGGATACCGTTCTCGTGGATATCCTTGAGGGCGCGGGCGTGCACCACGGAGTGCTGACGGAACTCCATCTCGACCATATGGAAGCCGAAGGACTCGACCTGCCAGATGATGGTCTGGACCGGGCCGTAGGCAGCACGGACGGCACCGCAGGCGGCCAGCGAACGCTGGACGACGCGCAGGTCATCCAGGAACTCGTCGGCGCTGTGGTACATGGTGTCGGTGATACGGCGCACGGTGGCGTTCAGACGGTCGGCCATGACGAGCATGACGGCGCGATGCGGCTCGTGCTCGGAGATCAGCTCGGCGCGGGCCGTGTACCGAGGGCTCATCTCGACCTGATGGTTCCACAGGTTAATGAGCTCGGCCGACGGCTTGCTGTAGGTGGCCTCGAGCGTGAGGTTGCGGCCGATGTGGCGGCACTTGTCCTCGAGCTTGAGCACCATGTGCGTAAAGTACTTGGCGGCGACCTCACGGCTCACCTTGGCGGTGACGTTGGGGTTACCGTCGCGGTCGGAACCGATCCAGCTGCCGGGATGGAAGAACGCCGGGCACAGCGGCGGCACAGTACCGGCCTTGTCGCCCAGCACCCAATCGTCAAAACGACGATAGATAACGGGGATAACGTCGAACAGCGTGTTATCAAAGATGTCGATGATGGTATCGGCTTCCTCGACCGGCGTGGGCTTCTTGAGCGCGATGGGGCTCGTACGCACCAGGGCGTCGATCTCCTGCAGCATATGGCGCTCGTTCTCCACCAGGTCGGAGCCGCCCAAACGCGGACGCTCCTCCAGCAGGTTGGAGATACGGCGAATCTTGCCCTCGACGGCCTTACGACGGGCCTCGGTGGGATGTGCGGTAAAGACAGGGTGGAACTCGAGCTTGCCGAGCAGCTCATTGGCACCCTCGACGCCCATCTCGTTTACCAACTGGTGATAGGCGACGGTGAGTTCGTTGGCGGGATCGACCTCGGTATCGGTCGATGCGCCGGCCTCGCGCTCGCGCAGCTGCGCCACACGGTAGTTCTCCTCCGACAGGTTTGCCAGATGGAAAAAGCTCGTAAAGGCGCGGACAATGACCTGCTGCTTATCGAGCGGCAGGCTGTCGATCAAATCGACGACCTCACGAAATGCCACGGCAGTGGGCTCGTCGGCGGTGGGCACGCCCTGCTCGTCGACGGCTTCGTCGGCAGCGCAGGTACCGGGGTTGCCGGCATTGACCACAATCTCGGCTGTCAAAATCTTGTCGAACAGGTCCGCGATCTCGGGATCATACTCGCTAAGCACACGGCGCTCCAGGCGCAAGAACAGCGCCAGATTGTCGCGCAGCTCCTCGGGGATCTCGATCTCGGCGAGACGCTCCCTGGACTCGGCATTCGAGCCGATTCGGTTAACGAGGCGGTTGACCACGGCAGCGACGCGCGCCGCGGCTTCGGGTACAGACTGGTTGCTTAGGTTCTCAGCCACGTTTCCTCCCATTCCTCCTTCTATGCACGTAACATGCGGTATTCATTATAGGCGCTTGAGAAATACTTTCGACACTGATTGCGCTTTACCACACAAAAGTATTTTCTGCATTGCAAAGGTTTTTGCCCCAAATGGTCGTATTTCTCGGTGGGCGGCATATGCAAACGAGGGCATTCCGCATAAATGCGAAACACCCCCGTAACAATAGCTCGTCGCGAGCGGGACATGTTAGCGGGTCCGCAGCTCAAAAATCATGCGCTACAGACGCTCGCGAACCGCCTCGACGACGTTGGCCAGATCGACGAGAACCTCGTCATGGCTCTGCATGTCGCGCACCTTGACCTTGCCGGCGGCAAGCTCGTCGCCGCCCAGGACCAGGATGAGCTTGGCGCCTACCTTATCGGCCTGCTTAAACTGGGCCTTGAGCGAACGGCCCTGATAGTCGGCCTCGGTCACAATCCCTGCGGCGCGAAGCTGCTGCGTAATGGTAAAGACGTTCTGACGCAGCTCCTTGCCGGCGTTGGCAACGTAGACGCACGGGACCTCCTCGGCACCCAGGTCGCTGCCAAAGGCCTGCAGGGCCAGCAGGGCGCGCTCAAAACCGACGGCAAAGCCGACGCCCGCCGTGGGCTTACCGCCCTCGAGCTCAACGAGGCCATCGTAGCGACCGCCACCACCGATGGAGCCGACACCGGCGCCGGGAGCCTCGACCTCAAAGACAGTACGGGTGTAGTAGTCCAGGCCGCGCACCAGGGTGGGATCCTCAACATACTCGATACCGGCGGCGTCCAGATAGCGCTTGACTTGCTCGTAGTGCTCGCGGCACTCGTCGCACAGGTTGTCGCCCATCAGCGGGGCGTCGGCCATGATCTCGCGGCAATGGTCGTTCTTGCAGTCGAAGGCGCGCAGCGGGTTGAGCTCGGCGCGCTCGCGGCACTCGTCGCACATCTCGTCGGCGTGATCGAGGATAAACTGCTTGACCTGCTCGCGATATGCCGGACGGCACTGCGCATCGCCCATCGAGTTAATAAGCAGGCGAAGCTTGGACAGATCGAAGCCCAGGCGCTTGTAGAACTCCATGAGCATGATGATGCACTCGGCGTCGGCAGTCGGATCGGGAGCGCCGAGCCACTCGATGCCCACCTGGTGGAACTGGCGCAGGCGACCCTTCTGGGGACGCTCGCCGCGGAACATGGCCTCGGCGTAGTACGCCTTAAACGGCGTGGAGCCCTGGGGCACCAGGTTGTTCTCGACGACGGCGCGCACCACGCCGGCCGTGCCCTCGGGGCGAAGTGCCAGGCGCTGCTTGGGCTTGAGCTTGGTATCGGTACCCTCGGTAAAGACGCGCTCCAGGTTGGCGCCGCTAAACACGCGGAACATCTCCTTGCGCACGACGTCGGTCGACTGGCCGATACCGTGGACAAACACGTCCACCTGCTCGATGGCGGGCGTCTCGATGGGTTTAAAACCAAACGGCTCGAACACGCCGGCAGCGATCTGCTGCATCTTTTGCCAGGCGCGCATCTCGGCGCCGATAAGGTCGCGGGTTCCCTCCGCCTTCTGTGCCTGCATGGGCAAACACCTTTCTTTTGTATCGCGTCATAGGTAGTGGACATTATACGGCACAAACACAAACAGCGGCGGTGCGTCTGACCGAACGAGGGTATGGGGACTCGTTCGGCCTGACGCACCGCCGCTGTTTGCGATCCGCTTTCCTCCGTCCCTTTCGGATCACGTGATCTGTTGGGGACGGAGGAAAACGGATCATTTCGTAGGCCCGTGGCCGCCTTGGAAACCGAATGATGGTACGAGCATCCATTCGGCTTCCAGGGCAGCCACAGACAGAACGGAGCGAACAGAAAAGAGCACGTAGACCTGCCATAGCTCACCGACAAAGCTCATGCCGGCAAGAACGGCAGAGGTGGCGATTACAGTGAGGGGAACCCAAAACGCGGCCGCTTACTTTATCGGCAACATGGCCAATGACAAGTGAGCCGATAACGCTCACCACGGTGGAGATCGCATTGGAGATGTTGTACTGCGCAAGCGTAATCCCGAGGTCGCTTACGATGAGCGGCTGAAACAGGCTCATGCAGTTGACGAAAATGGTGTAGCACGTGGCCATGATCACAAAGCCGGAGGCCACCACGAGCCAGCCGGGAAAGAACTTACGTTGCTGGGACATACTGTTCCTTTTTTAAACAAACGAGTAGCAAGATTGGGTGCTACCGGTGGTCGGCGATGTAGCCCAAAGCGACGGCGGCATAAGCCGCGGCGCCAAGGGGAAGCTCGGCATCGCTAAAACGTGCCTTGGGATGATGCTGAGCAAAATGCTCGTCCGTATCAGTCACGGCAGCGCCCACGGTAAAGTACGCACTCGGGATCTCGCTAGAGATCAACGCGAAGTCCTCACTCGCCATGGCGTGGAACAGCGGCAAGAAGGCGGCCTTGGGCAGCACCGCGCCCACGTAGCCAAGCGACGCCTGCGTCATATCGTCATCGAGTACGAGCGGGGGAACATCCGAGAGCGTCTCGATAGTCGCCGGCGTGCGATAGGTCGTGGCAACACCTTTGACGACCTCGGCGATGCGGGTCTTGAGGTGCTCCATGAGCTCGACGTCGAAGCCACGCAGCGTTCCCTCGAGCACACAAGTGTCGGGGATGACATTTGCGGCCTGACCGCCGGCGAACTTGCCAACGGTAAGCGCGACCTCCTTGGCCGCCGGCACCTCGCGGGAGATGAGCTCCTGAAGTGCCAGATGCACGTGCACACCCGCCGTAATGGGGTCGATGCAGATCTCGGGGCTCGAGCCATGACCGCCCTTGCCCTGCAGCGTGACGCGGAAACCGTACACGCCCGAGAGCGCCGGACTGCCGTAAAGCACCAGGCCAAGCGGCGACTGGCTATTGACATGCATGGCAAAGGCGACCTGAGGACGCGGGTTCTGCAGCAGACCGTCGGCGATGGCGGCGCGGGCACCCTCAAAGGTTTCCTCGCCCGGCTGGAACAGCAACTTAACCGTGGCGTTGGCATCAACAAGCTCTGCCTCGCGCGCTTTGAGCATACGAGCCGCACCAAGCAGCGCCGTCGCGTGCATATCGTGACCGCAAGCGTGCATGCAGCCGTTGGTGGATGCAAAGGGCTCGCCGGATTCCTCGGTAACGGGCAGGGCATCCATGTCGCCACGCAGCATAACGACCGTACCGGCCTGTTCGTCCGTGCAAACGCCATCGCCCCGGGCCGCGGCGGCACCGGCGCCGACAAGGCCCACAACGCAGGAACCATCGACGAGCGTGGCAAACGGGATGTCCATCTCGGTCAGGCGCGCTTGGATATACGCAGAGGTCTGTGGGAGGCTATTACCCAGCTCGGGCATCTGGTGTAGATCGTGTCGCCACGCAGCGAGCTCGTCTGCAAAAGCCTGAGCTTCTGCAACAAGACCGTCACCGATAGCGGTCTGCGCCGCTGCGGTGGCCTTGGGCGCTGATTGCGGTTGAAGATCGGACAAAGCTGGTGCCATAGATGCCCTCCAGTATCGTTTTTGCAGCAAGCACTTTGATAGCATAAAGTGCAAAGTACTACTTTAAGGGCGACGCATAAAAAATGCCGCCCCGGGAGGGCGGCGCAACAAGTTGTTTACAATTGCGGGCGCGGCTTTTTGCGCAAAAAATCGAAGTGAGTCTCGCTCAAGATAATCGACAGGAAGATAAGCACGAAGCCGGCGAGCAGACGCGAGGTGAGCGCCTCCCCCATCAGCAGCACCGAGAACAGCACACCCGAAGGCGACTCCATCGAAAGGAGCAGTGAGCCCGTCGAGGCTGGGACGTGCGCCAATCCAACGTTTTGGATGAGCAGCGCCACGCACGTGCAGCCCACCGAGAGAAACGCCATCGCACTGATAAAGCTCGGCGTCCACACGGACAGAGGCGCTTGGGTCTCGAATAGCAGCGACGTTGCCAGGCTCAGCACGCCGTTGCCCACAAACATCCAAAACGTGATGACGTTGATGTCCAT
>URVZ01000076.1 GCA_900551365.1 uncultured Collinsella sp. | reverse complement strand
GGGTCCTCCTATTTTCCGAGCGGGGAGAATTCGTCGACGATGAGGTCGAGGCATTGTGGAAGCGCGCGGGCTCCAAAGACGCCCGAGTTGCTGGAGATAATCTCGCCATCGAACTGCATGCCCAGCGACGGGGTGCAGGTGATCTTGGCTTCCTTGGTCTGGATGATCTTGAACTGCGGGCGCCCGAGTACCTTGCCGGCGGGGTCGAGTGCGGCGGTGATCACGGTAGGCAGCAGCTGCACGGTGCGCACGGGTTCGATGACCGCAATGTCGACCATGCCATCGTTCATACGGCAGTCGGGGAACAGGTTGATGTCGTTTTGGATGACCGAGGTGTTGCCGGCCATGCAGCAGATGCCGTCGAGCTCCTCGACAATGCCGTCATGCTCAATCGTAAAGTGCGCTACCGTAGGGTTGGGCGTGGCGAGCGCAGAGAGGAAGTAGGCGATCTCGCCGATGTCGTTTTTGGTGGGGGCGGCCTTCATCATGATCTCGGCGTCGAAGCCCGAGCCAGCGATGATGATGAAGCCGTGGCGCTTCTCGTTGCCGTTCTCGTCGAGCCAAAAGAGCTCGCCCATGTCGACTTTGACCGTGCGACCGGCACGGCAGGCCTTGGCGAGCGCCGCCGCCTCGGGGGCATTGCCGATGTTGTTGAAGAACAGGCAGGCCGTACCGGAGGGGAAGACGAGCGTGGGGACACCGCATCCGCGCATCTGGTCGAGCACGTTGGAGACAGTGCCGTCGCCGCCCGAAACGACCACGCGGTCAAACTCGCGCACGTCTGCCACGGCGTCCTCGGGTTCCATGCCATCGCCGATAAAGCGCATCACGACCTCGTCGCCGCCCTGTGCAAGGGCGTGCGTGAATGCGAAGATTTCATCTGAGCTGGGGCCCGATGCCGGGTTGTGGATGATAAGGCAGCGCATACTTACGTTCCCGTTCTGTGACTAACCGAGTATAGTTGTAAGGCAATGCCGATATCCTACCCGTGTTTTTCGGGCCTAACCTTATTCGATGGGTTGATATGTACATTTCCACACATCAGGCTCTACTCGACTTTTGCCAGCGCGCCCGTGAGTTCGACGCGATTGCCGTCGATACCGAGTTTTTGCGCGAGCGCACGTTCCATCCGCGTCTATGTTTGGTTCAGATTGCCACCCCTGCTGAGAGCGTCGCGGTCGATCCCCTGGTAATCGACGACCTATCGCCGCTGGCCGAGCTTATGGCCGACGAGAGCGTGACCAAGGTCTTCCACGCGTGCTCGCAGGATATGGAGGTTATGCTCCATACCGTGGGCGTGCTGCCACGACCGATTTTCGATACGCAGGTCGCCGCCGCCTTTTTGGGCGAGCGCCAGCAGATTTCGTATGGCGCGCTTGTTCAGACGTTCTGCGGCGTATCGCTGCCCAAGACCGAGTCACTGACCGACTGGTCGCGCCGCCCGCTGACCGATAAGCAGATTGAGTATGCGATCGATGACGTCAAGTACCTGATCGTCGCCTATACCGAGATGATGAGCCGCCTGCGCGAGCTGGGCCGTGTGGACTGGGTGCTCGACGAGCTGCGCCCGCTGGCTGACGAGTCACACTATCGCGCCGATCGCCACGAGGCGTTCCGCAAGGTCAAGCGCATCAATTCGTGCAGCCGTCATCAGCTGGGTATCGCGCGCGAGCTCGCCGCCTGGCGCGAGGACCGCGCCGAGCGGCGCAACATCCCACGCAAGTGGGTCATGTCCGACGACACGCTGCTAGCGCTCGTTAAGCGCAATCCCGTGCGCGTTGAGGAGTTCCGTAGCATTCGCGGTACCGATCAATTGGGGGAGCGCGACGTGGACGGTGCGCTCATGGCCATCAAGCGCGGTGCGAGCTGTCCGCACGATCGCCTGCCGCTCTTGGTGCGCGGACATCGTCAGATTTCGCCGGAGCTGGAGAGCGTGACTGACCTTATGTATGCGCTTATCCGCCTGGTTGCCGAGCGCTCAGGCGTTGCGACCTCGGTCATTGCCTCGCGCGATGACCTGGCCGACTATATTGAGCACCCCGAGCAGAGCCCCCTGCGCGAAGGCTGGCGCTTTGAGCTTGTGGGCTCGCGTCTGGACGATCTGCTTTCCGGCAATATGGGGTTGACGGTGAAGGACGGCAAAATCGAGCTCCTGTAGGGAAGCCTAGCCGGTTGAGTGGGTAAAATGCCTCCAACGTGTAACTCGACTCGGAGGAATTCGCATGCCTTATTACTATGGATACGGCTTTGGCATCGACCCGCTGTACCTGCTGGTTGTTCTTGTCTGCACGGTGCTTGGCCTTGCCGCACAGAACTATATCAACTCGACGTACAAAACCTGGTCCAAGGTTCGCTCGGACGGCGATACGGGTGCCACAGTCGCTCGCCGCATGCTCGATGCCAACGGTTGTAGCGCCGTGGGTATCAAGGGTGTCGCTGGCGAGCTCACCGACCATTACAACCCGCAGGACAACAACCTGTATCTGTCGGATGCCAACCGTTCGGGCGGTTCGGTCGCAAGCGTTGCCGTCGCCTGCCACGAGGCGGGCCATGCCGCCCAGCGTCAAAGCGGCTATGCCATGATGAAAGTGCGTACCGCCCTCGTGCCGGTCGTCAACTTTACCCAGAACACCTGGACCATCGTGTTACTCTTGGGCCTGTTTATGAACATTGCCGGGCTCACGACCCTCGCGTTGATCTTCTTTTCGTTTAGTGTGCTGTTCCAACTCGTTACGTTGCCTGTCGAGATTGACGCCAGCCGACGTGCTGTGGCGTACATCGAGCAGTCGGGCATGAGCTCCAAGCAGGTCAACGGCGCCAAGAAGGTACTGACGGCAGCCGCGCTTACCTATGTGGCTGCAGCGCTCACTTCGATCATTCAGTTGCTCTACCTTATGGCTCGCTACAACAGAAACTCCAACCGATAACAAATGGGACAGGCAGGCGCCGTGGGGATTCGTGTCCTCGCGGCGCTGTACTATGTGTTGGACTTAATTTCGCACGGGGCCGGAGCCTCTGTGCTCGATAACGAAAGGAGGCTGCGTGGCAGGCTGGAACCTAACCGGTAATGCCGTTTCCGCCGAGTTCGACGGTTCGGACGAGCAAGAGCGCAAGGAGCTCAGCGTGAGCCAGGCGGTGGAGATCGCCGCCGGTGCGCTCGATGCCATTCCGCAGCTGAGCGTCTTGGGCGAGGTCACGGGTTTTCGTGGTCCTAACGCCCGAAGCGGCCACTGCTATTTCCAGATCAAGGACGATTCGGCCGCCGTTGACTGCATCATTTGGAAGGGTGCCTATCTCAAGCGCACGTTCGATCTGCGCGACGGTATGCAGGTGAGCTTTAAGGGCAGCTTCAATCTCTATAAGGCTACGGGCCGCATGAGCTTTGTCGCTCGCTCGTTTTCGCTGGCGGGGGAGGGTCTGCTGCGTCAACAAGTGGCGCAACTGGCCGAAAAGCTACGCCGTGAGGGTCTGATGGACGAAGCGCGCAAACGCCGCATCCCGGTGTTCTGCTCCCGCGTGGCGGTCGTCACCTCGCTTTCGGGTGCCGTAATCGACGACGTCAAGCGCACATTGCGTCGTCGCAACCCGCTCGTCGAGCTCGCCTGCGTGGGTGCCAAGGTACAAGGCGAGGGTGCGCCGACAGAGCTCATTGAGGGCCTGCGCCGCGCCGCTTCCATTACGCCGGCGCCCGACTGTATTTTGTTGGTGCGCGGCGGCGGCTCCTTTGAGGACCTCATGACCTTTAATGACGAGGAGCTTGCCCGCGCGGTGGCGGCTTGTCCCGTGCCCGTGGTGACCGGCATTGGCCATGAGCCCGATACCTCGATTTGCGACATGGTGAGCGACCGTCGCGCCTCCACGCCTACGGCGGCGGCCGAATCGGTGGCGCCGGCTATGACGGAGTTGGCCGATGTGCTCGAGGCGCGCTATCAACGTCTGGGTGCTGCGATGGCATCGATGATTGGGTCGGCCCAGGTCGACCTGGAGATGCTCGATCAGCGCGGTCGTCGTGCCTGGGATACCTATACGGCTCGCTTGGGCGATGCGCTCGATGCGGCCGCATGCCGCCCGTGCCTCAACGACCCAACGTTTATGGTTGAGCGTCGCGAGTCTGAGCTTGCCCTGACGGCCGATCGTTTGTCCGGTGCCATAACGCGCTCGGTCGGGGCGTTCCGATCCAGCTTTGAACGCCTGCCCGAGCGTCTGGCTACAAGCACCTCGGGACTCGATGGCAAGCGCCATGCGCTCACGCTCGCAAGCTCCCGCCTGGAGCATCAGGGGCGCACGATGCTCAACAAGCCAGCATCCGACCTGGGCCGTGCGGCAGCCTCGCTCGATGCCCTGTCGCCGCTCAAGGTGCTTGCCCGTGGTTATTCCATCGCGTACAGCGATGATGGGGTGGCCACGAGCGCCAAGACCTTTAAGCCCGGTGACGCCATTCGCGTGCGCATGGCAGACGGCAACGTGGCGGCAACGGTCGATACGGTCGAGTAGGCCGCGTTTCATAGCGATAAACCTTTAGGAAAGGAAACAGATATGGCAGAGAAGACCCCGGTCGAGCAGCTTACGTACAAGCAGGCTTCACAGGAGTTGGAGCTCATCATCCGCAGCTTGGAGTCGGGTGATATGGAGCTCGAGGAGTCGCTTGAGAGCTATACCCGCGGCGTCGAGCTCCTCAAGAGCCTGCGTACCCGCTTGTCCGATGCCGAGCAGAAGGTCTCGGTGCTCCTGAAGGACGTCGACGGCAACGACGTGCTCGCCGACGGCGAAGCCGCCAACACCGACGACAACCTTTCGTTCTAACCATCCCGACCAAATATAATTACCTTGGTCTGTGAGAAAGGAACCAACCATGTGTGATTGCATCTTCTGCAAAATTGCCAACCACGAGATCCCCTCGACCGTCGTCTACGAGGATGACCAGGTCATCGCGTTCGACGACCTCAATCCCCAGGCACCGGTCCACACGCTCGTGATCCCCAAGAAGCACTACAGTGACATCGCCGATAACGTGCCCGCCGAGACCATGGGCGCCATGGCCCACGCCATCCAGGAGGTCGCCAAGGCCAAGGGTCTGGAGGACGGTTTCCGCGTCATCTCCAACAAGGGCGTCAACGCCGGTCAGACCGTCATGCACTTCCACATGCACGTCCTCGGCGGCAAGAACCTGGGCGAGAACCTCATCTGAGGACGCACGGCCCGTCGCCTTGGCTGCCTTTGGAGTAACCTATGCAGTTTTCTCAACTCGAATACCTTCAAGCGGTAGCGAACTACGGCGGCGTGCGCAAAGCGGCTCGCGCCGTTCACGTGAGCCCACAGGCTGTCTCGTCGGCAATTAAGAAACTGGAGTCTGAGTATCAGATCGTTTTGCTCAATCGATCGGCGGGGGAGGCTGTTTTGTCTCCGGCGGGCAGAGAATTTGCGCGTCGTGCACGCGTGATCCTGGCACAAGTCGACGATCTCAAAAAGTACACCCAATCGGGGAACGGTGGCGTTTCGCCCGACGGCCACTTTCGTCTTTACGTCCCCTGTCTTCACGGGCGGGGGCGTCTTTTTTCCGAAAACTGGTACGACTCGTTTGAAAGCTCGCACCCTCAGATTCACCTTGATGTGTGGCATCAGCCAACGGCTACATGCTTTGAATCACTTGCGCTTGGCATTTCGGATGCGGCCATCTCATTTGAGGAACCAAGGGACAGTGTCCTTTCTTCGAAATACTTGGGTGAAAAGGAGCTCAAGGTTCTTTCGTGCCCAGCGGGTCATCAATCTGTGGGTGCTATGACCGTTCGTGAGTTACTGGGCGGCAGGTTAGCTGTTCCCATTAATTTGTCGCCCTGTCTCAATGCGATCAATCAATGCCCCGAAGCTCAGCTGGTTAATTTCCGCTTCCGCGACGTCGAATACGGAAACAGAGCGCAGGCTGAGTTTCTTCAAGCCGGGGGATTGATATTGGGTTTTTCTGGCTCTTCTCTCGCATCAGATGGGTCGGAAGTGAGCGAGTACTCTATTGAAGGTTCGCATGACGTAGCCTTGCCCATCTACTTTTGCTATCGACAAAATGCCTGGACCGATCGACACCAGACGGTATTTCTTCACCTATTGCGTCATCTTGCTTCGTGAGGCCATTTGGCCTCGTGTCGTCAAGTGAATGTTGACGCCTTGTAACACATGACTGACGGCTTTGCCCTCATGCTTTTCCAAGATTCCGATTTAGATTGTTGACTCTTGGAGGGCGGAGCATGAAAAACCGTACGGTTTTGCTTTATATGACGTTTGTTTTTCTGTCGAACTTCAGCACCATTTTGTATTTTCTGACGGTTTACCTTGAATTCGTCGGATTCTCGATGGTGGCGATTTCTAGCATGATGATTGCATATCAAGTGAGCAAGTTCATCCTTGAAGTTCCCACTGGCTATATTGCCGATAGGTTTGGACGAAAGACAAGTGGTCTCGTTGGCGTCGTGGGGATGCTTGGATACTACGCCGCCCTGCTTCTCGTCCGTTCTCCTCTGCTTTTAATCGGCGCGTTTGCTCTCAAAGGTTTTGCCGCTGCATGTATGAGCGGGTCCATGGAAGCGATTTACATTGACAGCGTCTCTCTGGACCAGCTCGTAAGGCTTAATGTCGTTGAGCGATTTGTTTTCTATGCCTCTTATGCCCTCTCCGCTTGTGTGGGCGGTTTCATTTCGTCCGCTGGCGCGTATCTCATTGGTCTTTTGGCAGATATCATCGCAATGGTGTTGACGTTGGTTGTCGTTGTCTGCATTCCTGAGATGCGAAGAGGGGACACTACAGCGACACCTAAGCGTGGAATTAGCCCGAAGATGATCGGTGCCGCTATTGCGCGTAACGGCATTCTTCGTTCAGCGTTCATCATGGACTGCTCTCAGGCATTTGCTTTTGTCGCCCTGGAAGACTTTTTCTCACTGTTGCTTGCGGGTCGCGGAATGAATGCCGTCGCTTCGGGTGTGATCATTGCGGTCCAGCTTCTTGCCTCGGCCTCCATGGGGCTTATTGTGCCCAGTGTGATTGCTCATGTCGACAAGGGCCGTTTTGCGCGTATTTGCGGCATCGTGCGCCTTTCCCTGGCTGCTCTGTTTTTGATTCCCTTTACTCCGGTCTATTTGCTGCCCGTGTTCTATGTACTGCAGACGGTCGCGTACTCGTTATTTGCTCCAATTAAATACTCAATTTTTCAAAATGCTGTCGATTCTTCGATGCGCTGTTCACTGATTTCGGTCCAAAGCCAGATGGTGGCGGTGGGTGCCATCCTTTTCTATCTGTTCAATGCTGCGTTGAGCAGCATCGCGGGCATTCGAGTCGTATTGCTTGTTGCGCTCGGGATTTCTTCCCTGGTGTATATCCCCGCGCTATTTCGTCTTACAAGTCAAAGGCCATGAGTATTTAGGCACCGATAACTTATATATCAACGCAATAAACCCGAGCGCGAGGGCGTTTGGGTTTATTATTGAAGCGTATGTAACCTGGCGGCGCCACACCGCCTGTTAGTAGGGAGACACATGAACGTTCTGGTCGTCAACGCGGGATCTTCGACCCTTAAGTATCAGGTCATCGACACCAAGTCCCATAAGGTGTCCGCAAAGGGCTCCTGCGAGCGCGTCTGCTTTACCGGTGGTACCTTCACCCATGCTGCCAATGGCTCCAAGAAGGTGACCGAGAACATCGAGTTCCCCGACCACAAGGTCGCCATCGAGGTCGTCCTGAAGGACCTTGAGGCCAACGGCGTCAAGATCGAGGGCATCGGCCACCGTATCGTTCAGGGCGGTTGGTACTTTGGTGATTCCTCCCTCGTCGACGAGGACGTCCTCGCCAAGATTCGCGAGGTCGCCCCGCTGGCGCCGCTGCACAACAACCCCGAGGCCAACGTTATCGAGTACTGCCTGGAGCAGTATCCCGATCTGCCCAACGTCACGGTCTACGACACCGCTTTCCACTTCAACATGCCCGAGGTCGCCAAGACCTACGCCCTTCCCAAGGATGTTTGCGACAAGCTGCACATCCGTAAGTACGGCGCCCACGGCACCAGCTATCGCTACATCTCCAAGAAGGTCGCCGAGATGACCAACGGCGAGGCCCGCAAGGTCGTCGTGTGCCATATCGGCTCCGGCGC
>URVZ01000075.1 GCA_900551365.1 uncultured Collinsella sp. | reverse complement strand
ATATCTTTGAACATACCCGCGGCCGCAAGTGCCTGGTCTTTGCCAACTCGCGCGAAGAGGCGGAGGCCGTGTGCTCCATGTTGCGCAGCTACTGTGAGAACCGGCACGAACCCGATCGCTTCCTGATCCATCATGGCAATCTCTCGGCATCGCTGCGCGAGACCGCCGAGGAGCTCATGCGCGACGAGGAGCAGGCACAGACAACCGTCACCACCTCCACGCTTGAGCTCGGCATTGATATCGGTCGCTTGGAGCGAGCGTTCCAGATCGACGCGCCATTTACCGTCAGCTCCTTTTTGCAGCGCATGGGGCGCACGGGCCGCCGCGACCTTCCGCCCGAGATGTGGTTTGTCATGCGCGAGGAAGAACCCGAGCCGCGTACGATGATGCCCGAGACGATTCCCTGGAAGCTCCTGCAGGGCATCGCACTCGTACAACTTTATCGCGAAGAAAAGTGGGTCGAGCCGCCTGAGCTCGATCGACTCCCCTACAGCTTGCTCTATCACCAGACCATGTCGACGCTTGCCAGCACCGGCGAGCTCACGCCGGCCGAACTTGCCCAGCGCGTGCTCACGCTCAGTTACTTCCACCGCGTCTCGGCAGACGACTACCGCGTGCTGCTGCGCCACCTCATCAAGATCGACCATATCCAGGCCACCGAGGGAGGCGGGCTCATCGTGGGCCTCGCGGGCGAGCGCATCATCAACAACTTTAAGTTCTACGCCGTGTTCCAGGAAAACGAGGAGTTTACCGTTCGCAGCGAATCGGCCGAGCTGGGCACGATCGTCAATCCGCCACCACCTGGCGAGCGCATCGCCATCGCAGGGCACTGCTGGATTGTCGAAGAAGTGGACTGGAAGCGTCACACCGTCTTTGCCACGCAGGTCAAGGGCCGCGTGCCGGCCTACTTTGGCGACTGCCCCGGTGACATCAACACACATGTACTCGAGCGTATGCGCAAGGCGCTCAACGAGCACACAGCATATCCGTACCTTATGGGTAACGCACGGGCCCGCTTGGCGCAGGCTCGTCATACGGCCGAGATTTCGGGCGCGGGAACCAAGCCGCTCATCAACCTGGGTGGCGACACCTGGGTGCTCTTCCCCTGGTTGGGCAGCTACGCCTTTTTGGCACTCGAGCGCATGCTCAAGATTAAATGTGCCGCGGAGCTGTGCCTTCGCGGACTCGACCCTTCACGCCCGTACTTTATGCAGTTTAAGATGAAGGCCGACGAAGAGACGTTCTTTGAGGTGCTCGCCGCCGAGGCCGAGAAGGACTTCGATCCCATCGAGCTCGTCTATCCCGGCGAGGTGCCTTATTTTGATCGCTACGACGAGTTTGTTCCCGAAGAGCTCGTGCGCAAGGGCTTCGCCGAAGGCGTGCTCGACATAGAGGGCATGAAGCAGCGTGTCCGCAGCTGGCGCGACCACGCCTAAGACCAGTCTTTTTGGGACGGGGAGACTTACTTGTCGTGAAGGACGGTGCCGAGGAAGCCGGTGTCGAAGGGCACAGCTTCGGCAAAGACATAGTCACCGTCGCTGGCGATGAGCAGATAATTCTCCTCGCCGCCGAACTCTGCATCGCCACATGGGACCACCCAAGCATGGTCGAACACCTCAAGCGCCGTGGCAGCGCAGTCACGCAGGAACGTCACATCGCTCCCCTCGTTTGCGCTCACGATATTGGCCACATAGATACCGCCCGGGTTCACGCTGCCCCGCACCAGACGGAGCGCCTCAACGGTTGCCAGCTCGTGCACGGGCTCGGCACCGCCAAAGCAATCGCTCACAACGACGTCGTAGCGACGGTGTCCCACGCTCGTCACACCCAGATACGAGCGCGCTTCGGCGGTAATCACCCTCAGGCGATCGCCGACCGTGCGCTCCAGCTCGTCCAAGTAGAACCAGCGACGCGCCAGACGCGTAATCTCGGCATCGTACTCGATGACGTCCATGCGTAAGCCCTCATGCGACATCAGTGTGAACTTGGGATAGGCAAACCCGCCACCGCCCAGCATGAGCATGCGGTCGATACCGTGACCATAAGCGTCACGCATCGCATCCTCGGCCTCAAACACATCGTCAAATGCGCGATAGTACGCAAAGACCGGCTCCGCCCAGCGATCGCCAACATAGCTCGCGCTTTGGTAAACGCCGCCCTGCACTAACACACGGGCCTCGTCACCGCTCTCATCGTGCACGCGCTTCACACGCGCCAACCCGTTGCGGGTTCGCGCGACCTGCAGACAGGCAGCACGAACAGCGACGGCAGCCGCACCGAGCGCCGCGGCTCCCAGGGCAACGCCGGCAACGACGCCAGCAGAAACACTTGGCTTGTTCATCTAGAGCTCCTTTTGCAGATAGAGTCCGTGGTCATAAAAACCCAAATGGCGATAGTACTCGCGCGTACCGATCGCGCTAATCACGTTGATACGCGCATAACCCGCATCCCGGGCAATCTCGCATGCGCGCTCCACCAGCGACCGCCCCAGCCCATGATGCTGAGCCGCCTGACCCTGATCGCCCACACGTGCCGCCATGCCATACACGTGCACCTCGCGAATCATTGCCTCGTCCGGTGTCGTCGGCAACTCGTCTGCGTGCGCGGTAACAAACGCACGATCGGGCAACGACAGGCGCAAAAAGCCGGCGATCTTGCCTTCGAGCGTCACCCACTGCAAAAAGCGCTCGTGCGTCACCGGCGTCTCGTACGCCACCTCCTCATCAAGAGATAGCTCATCCAAGTCGGCACCCGCCGTGCTGATCTCGCGATAGCGAATCTCGCGCACCGTCGCGCCTTCTCCACGAGCCGCCAAGCGGTTCTCAACGAGCTGACGCAGGTTGGGCTTCTTGTTGCCCACCATGATGTCGTCGGAGCTAAAGTCACGGATCATGCGACTGATGCGACAGAACGCCGGCGTCACCACGATGTCGTCGGCCAGCACATCGAGCAGCTCTTCCTCGGTATAGGGGCACCACTCGCCACGCTCGTAGCAGCCCACCAGACGCGAGCCCTCGATGAGCGCACACGGGTAGACCTTGACCTCGTCGGGCATAAAGGCCCCTTCGGTCATAAAGCGCTCGTAGTCGCGCTTGTCCCCCTCGGGCGTAGCGCCCAACAAGTTGAGCATAAAGTGCGCGTGGATTTTAAAGCCAAACAAGCGCGCAAGCGAAAACGCCCGCTCGATCTGCGCCACCGAAATGCGACGCTCGTTGATATCGAGCAAATGTTGGTCGAGACTCTGAATACCCATCTGGATCTTGGTGCAGCCCAGGCGGCGGATGAGCGTGAGGGCCTGCGGCGTCACGGCATCGGGGCGCGTCTCGATAACGAGCCCCACCACGCGATGCTTCGCCGTCTCGTTGATGCGCTGCTGACGCTCAAGCTCCTCCATCGTGGCGGTCTGCCACTCGGCGACCTGGCCCCACGGCGTGCCGGGGCCGTACAGACGACGCACCGCGCGGTTGTAGCCGCCCACGGCAGCATCCACACGCTCCTGCTCGTCGGCAACGCCAGCAGCAAGCTCAGCCTCGTCTGTCGCAATGCCGGCAACCCGATAGCGCTCGCGGCGCTCTGTTACCACCGGCGGCAGCGCATCGGCGGGAGCGTCATCGAGCAGGCGCCCCGCCTCGGCACGGCTGATGCCCGGACGCGCCAGCATGGGGTTGGCCGCCACGCCGGCGACGGCATCGTCATTGAGCGCACGGAAAAGCTCCGACATAAACCACGTTTGATACCCTTGCGGATAGTCGCTCCAGGTGCCACCGAGCACGATGAGCTCTATCTTGTCGGTCGCATGCCCCATCTGCGAAAGCGCGGTCAGACGAGCGCTCACCTGCAGATACGGGTCGAAGCAGTTTTGCTCCGCACGGGCGCACGCCGGCTCGGCATGCAGATAGCTTTTAGGCATGCGCAGATCGTTGGGGCAAAACAGGCAATCGCCCGAGCACGGCCAGGGCTTGGTGATGACAGTAATGGTCGCCACGCCCGAGGCCGTGCGACGAGGCTTCATACGCAGCACCTGCAGCAGTCGACGTTCCAGCTCGGCATCGACATTCCACCCTGCCCAACGAGCCGGCTCCTCACGTTTTACCCGCTGGTAGAACGGCAGCAGACGGCGCTTGGCCAAATCGCGTTTGTCGGCACCCTCACGGCGCGCCTCGGCATGTATCAGTTTGACGAGCGCTTTGTCGTCCACGGTCTCGCCGCGACGCAGAGCCTCGAGTATGTTCAAGATAATCTGTTCCATGACCCCATTGTAAAGGCAAAGGCGCCGGAGCCCGTCACGGCTCCGGCGCCTCCATCAAACAGCGCAGCTATGGTGTATAAGTCTTCGATAACCGCCCGTCACTCTGAATCAAATGACATGTCGCCCGAACCGACCTCAAAACGATACGTGGCAGACTTGTCACCGTTATCGAATTCAAAATTCAAAATGGTCTCGCCGTCGTAGCCAAGCGGAAGGAAATCGCTCTCGAAGTCGCCACTGCCCAAGGTGAGGCTCGCCTTAAAGCCCGTCGAGTTCGGAACCGTCATCTCCACATCGCCCGAGCCCACGCTCACGTCCATCGACTTCGCGGGGGCCTGGTAGAGCTCGAACGTCACATCGCCCGAACCGACCTCGGCATTCAGGGTATCGGTCACGGTGCCCGTAAACTCAACGTCTCCAGAGTCCAAAGTCAGGTTGAGGTCATGACACGCAATGCCCGCGACCGTCAGGTCACCCGATCCTACATTCGCTGTAATGCCCACCATGTTATCGGCAACTTCGCGCGGCAGTTCGACGGTAACCGTGCGGTCAATGGCGCGCTCGTCATCGCAATCGAACTGGCGAATCTTGAGCGTAGAGCCCTTGATTTCGGCCAGGTTCTGGGTTGCCGCATCGAAGGCAACGGTCCCCGTTGCCACGCGACCGCTTTCAATTACGCGCACTGGCCCGCTGGAGACGTGTTTGACCTCGACCGTGCCCGACGTCACGTCCAAGTCAAGCGATGTGAACGCGTCGGCATCAAAGGTTTCGCTCGAAAGCTGCTGAGGCTGAGCGGAATAGTTACCGCCATCCAAAAGATCGTCCTCGTCAACCGCATCGTCCATACCAGAGAAGCCGGATACAACATCGTCGAGATCCCACGGGCCATCAAAATGAATCAAAGTCCGCGAAATGCCAAAGACAAGCCCGATGATGAGCACAAACGCTCCGATGCCAACGCCCAAGCGTACCTTGGATTCATGCGAAAGCTTCATCATTCATCACTCTCTTTGGCAATCGGCTCAGCGGTAGTCGCGGTAGCCACGTCAGCATCAGGTTCCGCAGAAGTATCCTTCCCCTGGGCCCTGACCGCCACCGGTGCCGGACCAACCTGAATATCCCCGCGTGCCCAATCACCATCGAGCGCACGCGCCACCCAGTGATAGATGGGAATCGTAAAGAAGATCAGTGCGGCAAAGGGGCCGGCGCCAAACAGGAACATCAGCAAAAAGAACAGTAGCCAGCACACAGCCCAATACGGGAACGACTGGAACGGGCCCTTCACCGGAGTCGAGCCAACTGCGGTGCCACTCGTCGCCTGCGCCGTAGCGGCATTGGCGGCCTGCGCACTCCAGCTTGCCGCTTGCGCCGCCTTGGCGGCGGCGTCACTCGCCTGTGTTGCCGCCTCGGTAGCGCGTGCCGCCGCCTCATGGGTTCGGGCACGTTCCGCCGCCTCGGCCTCGCGCTGGCGGGCGCGGTCCTCGTTCTCAAACTCGATATCGTCCTCGATCTCGTCGCTCGGATTGAGCAGCTCGTCCAGGCTCACGCCATAGAGCTTGGCGAGCGAGATCAGGTTCTCGGTATCGGGCGAGCTCTCCGCGCGCTCCCATTTGCTGACCGCCTGGCGCGACAGCCCCAGCTTTCGCGCCAGCCCTTCTTGGCTAAAACCCTTGCTGCGACGAAGGTCGGCGAGCCGCTGCGCAGTTTCTACATTCATGGTTCCTCCTATGTGATGCCAGCCGTGCCGCCGGACCGTTTTTGTTCTTAAGGCGCCTTGCACAGTTAAAAATCTATCCGCCACCGCCAAAAGCATGCCACCTATTCTAGTGAGATTTTTGACAACTGGCGGTTGCAGGCACATATGAGCTGCGGAAATGTGTCCAAACAAAGCAATGAGCCGCAGCTCGGTTGTCCCCGTTGCGGCGTTAACGGTAGTATGGTCGTACTGTTTATTTCGCACCGCTAACGGAGGGAGTTCCGCGCCGTGAACCGCGATTTCGCCTCATCGCTCATCCAGCTCAACAACACGTTCTATCGCGAGCACTCCGCCTCCTTTTCCGATACGCGCCAGGCCCCGTGGCCCGGCTGGGTGCGCACCATGGACGTCGCGCTCGAGCAGCTCGACGTCGCCACGATCGAGCATCCCGTCCGCGTCTTCGATCTTGCCTGTGGCAATATGCGATTCGAGAACTTTGCCGCCGGCGGCGCACTTGCCGCCAAGGGCGTCGATGGCGCAAACCCCTCGGCAGATGCCAGCTGCCCGTTTGAGTTCTATGGTGTCGACTCGTGCCAAGACCTGGCCATCGATGCACATGGCCACGCGCTGCGCATTCCCAACCTGCACTTCCAGGAACTCGACGTGCTCGACGCCCTTATGAAGCTCAACCCCGCCGAGACGCCCGACGTGCTTTTCGACGCCCCGCTCGCCGACATCTCGGTCTGCTTTGGCTTTATGCACCATGTGCCGTCGTGCGAGTACCGTGTACGCGTGCTCGACGCTCTGGTGCGCCAGACGCGCCCGGGCGGCATCATCGCCATCAGCTTTTGGGAGTTTATGAACGACGAGCGCATGGCGCGCAAGGCTGTTCGCGCCGAAGCCCGCGCCGAGCTCACCCCGCCGTTTGAGGGTTACGATTCCGCGCAGTTTGAAGCCGGCGACCACCTCATTGGCTGGCAAAACGACCGCCACGCCTACCGCTATTGTCATCACTTTGACGATCAGCAGATCACCGACCTGGTGCGCGGCGTCCGCACGTTCTACAAGAGCGGCGAGGTCCCCGTGCGCGAGCTTGAGCGCTTCCATGCCGACGGTCGCAGCGGCGAGCTCAACCGCTATGTGATCCTCAAGCGCCTGTAGGCATCGACGACTCGCCGCCGAGCCGTACCGCATCTTTCGGGCAAGCTATGCCCGCCCTTTTTCAACCCATTGACGGAACGCGCAGTTATGCGTTCCATACTTATGACCAAGGAGCCTCATGGGAGCCGTCCACGTTCGCACGCCTAAGAACTTTGTGCTCGAAGAGCGCCTGGAGCGCTACGCCGATGCGATTGAGACGAACCCCGAGGCTTATGCCGGAGATTGGCGCGAGGCCTGTGCGCCCGCAGGCAGCACGCCCTTCGAGCACCTTCACCTGGATCTTGGCTGCGGCAAGGGAACGTACCTTGTAGAGCGCGCGGTCCACGAGCCAAACACGCTCTTTATCGGTATGGACCAGGAGCCCATCTGCATCGCCTATGCCGCACAGAAAATCTACGAGCAGGAACTGGCCAACGCACTCGTCCTGCCCCGAGGCGTCGCATCGCTGCCGCAGCTGTTTGCCGCAGGCGAGCTCGATGCCATCACCATCAACTTTCCCACGCCGCAGCCCAAGGCCAAGTACGCCAAAAAACGACTCGTCCATGTCGACCATCTGATGCTCTACCGCCCGCTCTTTGCAGCCGGCGCCGCCGTCACGCTGCGAACCGACAGCAAGCCATTGCGCGACTACGCCCTGGGGCAGTTTGCCGCGGCCGGCTACGACACACTTTGGGTGAGTGACGACGTCCGCCGCGACCATCCCGAGCACCCCGAGACCGAATATGAATGCCGCACGCGCGAGATGGGTGCCGTCGTCTATGGCATTTGCGCCACACCCGGCGCGCAGCCCAGCGATGAACAGCTCACGGCGGGCCGCGCGCAGGAGCAAAGCCTTGCCTGCTACCTGCCCGAAAACCTCGATGAGCTCACCTATGTACCTCTGGGCATGGAAGAAGCCGTCGAGAACTTTAGAAACCGCGCCCGCAAAGGCAAGAAGCGCCTGCCGCAAGAGTCCTAGGGGCTTCTGATGGTCGCGGCGTCGACAAACAAGCGCAAATAGGCGCCAGCGAACGGCCCTCAAACCTAAGTGAGTAGACTATTTTGCAATAGCCAAGCACAGCCCGCATAGCGAAACATAAAACCGACGCTCCTATAAGTTGTCAAGAGGCAGTTTGCGGGAGCGCTCTCTCC
>URVZ01000074.1 GCA_900551365.1 uncultured Collinsella sp. | reverse complement strand
GCATGGAGCAGGGCCTGGCTCAGGTGCGCGACGAGCTCGTGCGCAAGAACATGGCCGCGGCCTCTGCCTTTCCCTGGGCTCACTAATTCCTTGGGCGGTAGGGGCGAGTCACGCTCCCTTGGCCGCCAGCTCGGCCGTTCGCTGAACAGTTGATTGGTTTGACGTATGACGACTTCTTATAAAACGATGGTGGTAAAGATCGGTTCGTCCACGGTTGTGGGCACTGACGGCAAGGTCAACCGCTCCTTTATCGGCGGGCTTGCCGATCAGGCCGCAGCGCTGCGCAAGCTCGGCTGGCGTCTGGTCGTGGTGAGCTCGGGCGCTATCGCCTGTGGCTATCCCGTGCTGGGCTTCGACCGCAAGCCGGTCGGCGACCTGCCGAGCCTGCAGGCTTGCGCCTCGGCTGGTCAGTGCATCATCTCGTCGGCCTACGACGAGGAGTTCCATGCGCGCGACCTGCTCACCTCGCTCGTGCTGCTCACGCGCCACGATACGGCCCGCCGCACGTCTTACCTGCACGCGCGCGACGCCCTGCTGCGCCTCGTGGAGCTTGGCGTGGTGCCGGTCGTCAACGAGAACGATACCGTTACCGTCGATGAGATTAAGTTTGGCGACAACGACACACTGGCGGCGCTTGTGAGCTGCCTGGTTTCTGCCGATCTGTGCGTGACGCTCTCGGACATCGATGGCCTCTATACTGCCAATCCGCATGAGGACCCCACGGCCGAGTTTGTTCCTGTCGTGCATAAGATCGATGCCAAGATTATTGCCTCGGCGGGCGATTCTTCCACATCGGTGGGCACGGGCGGCATGATTACCAAGATTCGCGCGAGCCGCATCCTGATGACGGCGGGCATTCAGAGCGTGATTTGCTCGGGCGAGGAGCCCGATGCGCTCGTGCGCCTCGCCCGCGGCGAGAGCGTGGGCACGCTGTTCGATCCGCCGGCGGAGCGTCTGGACATCGCACCCCGCAAGCTGTGGATCGCACTGGGCGACAAGGCGCATGGCTCGGTGACGGTCGATGATGGTGCTGCGAAGGCGCTGGTCAGCCGTGGCTCTTCTCTGCTTGCGGTGGGTATTCGCGAGGTCGATGGCCAGTTTGCCGAGGGCGATGTGCTCGATGTGTGCGACCCGAGCGGTATGGTCGTCGCCCGCGGTATCGCCGAGGCCGATTCGGACGTGCTGGAGCTTGCTGCCGGCCGCCGCCAGGACCAGATCGCCAGCAACCGCCTGCTCGCTAACTTGGCCGAGAAGCCGGCGATACACAGGGATAATTTAATCGTCTTCGCATAACCAATTGACGCTGCAAACGCCCCTAAGCGGCAATCTGACGTTCAATCGTCGGGCATGACCAAAAGGTCAATGCCCTCCTCTTTCACGTCACCTTGCTCGCTTAGGGGCGTTTTCGCTTTCCGTTCTCTACCTGCGGCATTGTCGTTGCCGGCACTTGTTCGGCACTTGGGGACGTTCCTTTTGTGCCGGCAGGTGGGGACACCCCTTTGCTAGAAGATCCGGCGCAGGTCTCCGCGGTTGAGTGCTTCGTCAAAGAGGCGCTTGAACACCACACTGCCGTGCAGGCCGTCGTGCTCAAACTCGTTGGTCACCCAGGCATGCGAGTTACCCACACGGCTGAGCGTGTCGAGCTGCAGGTCCGAATCCACGTACATGTCGTCGAAATACACCGCGGCCTGAAGCGGCACCTCGTTGCATGCCAGACGCTGCGGGTCGTAGATCTTGTCCCAGCTGGTGTCTTCCATCAGCAGATCCATCGCGGGCTTGAAGGGCTTGAGCTCGGGCATCTGCTCAAACATCCACGGGAACATGGCCTCGCCGGTAAACATGAGCGGGCGCGTGAGCGTGTCGAACTCGGCACGGTGTGCCTTCTCTTCTGCCGCGGCCCAGCGAATGGGCATGGTGTCGCCGTCGGCGTAGATGAACTCCTGCAGTGTCCAGTACAGCGGATTCGTACGCGTGTTGGTGCGTTCGAAGGCACGCATCAAAAAGCTGTCGGATACCGGGGAACCGCAGCTCAGCGTGCCGTCGCCGTCAACAAAAGCATGGTCGATAATCCAGTGCATGCGCTCAAAACTCGGCTTCATGCCAAAGTCGCTGCCCATGAGCTGCAGGCGCTCGACCGTCATCGGCGAGCCGTCGGGTAGCACAGGCTTCTGGGCTTCGAGCGCATCGGCCAGGGCTGCCACGCGCTCGACGTCAGCGGGGTAGCGGTCATAATACTGCTGCGTCTTGGCGGCCATGCGCGGGAAGGTGTGCG
Source organism: uncultured Collinsella sp. (assembly GCA_900551365.1). GTDB lineage: Bacteria > Actinomycetota > Coriobacteriia > Coriobacteriales > Coriobacteriaceae > Collinsella. The sequence goes on along the minus strand of URVZ01000074.1, from coordinate 6,238 downwards.
CGTAGACCTCGCTTGCGCTCGCCGGCACGTGGGGGATTCCGCCGCAGGTAAAGCTCGCCGCCACGCCCTCGGGGAAGAGCGACAGGTAGCTCAGCGTCAAAAAACCGCCGTAGCTTTGGCCGAGCGTGACCCACGGCTTGCCTCCAAAGCCCACTAGGCGCAGGTACTCAAAATCGCGCACGATGGAGCTGGCGAGGTGGCGCTTGAGGTAGTCCGCCTGCGAGCGGGCCGCATTGGCGCCTGCTGCCTCGGCGCGATCGCCCAAGGCGGCAATCGTGCGCCCGTCCACGCAGCTGCTGCGTCCGGTGCCGCGCTGGTCGGGAAGGACCACGCGGAAGTGCTTGACGGCCTCCTCGATCCAGCCGTCGCTTGTGGGCGTCAGCGGACGCGGGCTCTCGCCGCCGGGGCCGCCCTGCAAAAACAGGAGCAGTGGCAGATCGTCGTTGATGCGGTCGGGCGCGCAAACCACGCGGTAGAAGAGCTTGATGCTCTCGGGCGCGCCGGCGATGGGTGCCGGCATAGCGCCGCGGCGCATGGTGCTGCCGACGGCCAGGAGCATCGGCTCCAGGCCGCGCCAGTCAAGGGGGACGTCGATGCTGTGGTCCTCGACGTAAAGGCCGGGGACGTGGTACGAAGTGATGAGGGCCATGTGAGTCTTCCGTTCGTTGCGGTGTTTCGGGTTGACCAATTCTACCGCCGCGGGCGAGGCCATGCGCAAATCGGCTACCATGGTTGCAAACTTCTAGGAGAAAGGGCCGCCCATGTCGGTCGATATAGCCACGTATGTCCACGATCTTGCCGTTGCCGCCAAGGCAGCGTCGGCCTCGCTTGCTACGGCGAGCGATGAGCAGCGCCAGGAGACCGTGCGCGCCATGACCGCAGCACTGCGCAACGGTGTCGACTCCATCGTCGCCGCCAACGAGCTCGATATGTCCGCTGCGCGCGATGCGGGTACCTCGGCCGGACTGCTCGATCGCCTGCTGCTGACGCCCGAGCGCGTCGAGGGCATGGCCGCCGGCCTGGAAAAGCTCGCCGAGCTGCCCGATCCCGTCGGCCGCGTGCTCGACCACCGCGTGCTTGCAAGCGGCGTGGACCTGACCCGTGTGAGTGTGCCGCTGGGCCTGGTCGCTATGGTCTACGAGGCGCGCCCCAACGTGACGGCCGACGCCGCAGGCATCTGCATCCGTACCGGCAACGCCTGCATTCTGCGCGGCGGCTCGCTGGCCTATCACTCGTGTGCCATGATCGCCGAGCTGCTGGCCGATGCGCTCGAGGCCAAGGGTTTCCCGCGCGAGGCCGTGTCGATGATCGAGTCCACCGACCGCGAGGCCACTGGCGAGCTCATGAAGCTCCGCGGCGTTGTCGACGTACTCATTCCGCGCGGCGGTGCAGGCCTGATCCAGCGCTGCGTGCGCGAGTCGCTTGTGCCGGTGATCGAGACGGGCACGGGCAACTGCCACATCTACGTGCATGAATCCGCCGACTTTGATAAGGCGCTCAACATTATCGTTAATGCCAAGACCCAGCGTGTAGGCGTGTGCAATGCCGCCGAGTCGCTGCTGGTCGACCGTGCTGTGGCCGATGCGTTTTTGCCTGCGGTCGTTGCCGTGCTGCACGACCACGGCGTGCTCATTCACGGCGACGAGGCCACGTGCGCCGCGTGCGCCGACGCCAGCTTTGTGGAAGGCGATGACTACGTCGCCGCGACTGAGGAGGACTGGGGTCGCGAGTACCTGGCGCTCGAGATGAGCGTGAAGGCCGTGGCAAACGAGGACGAGGCCATCGCACACATCAACCGCTACGGCACGATGCACTCCGAGGCCATCGTTGCCGAGGACACGGATGCTTGCGAGCGCTTCCTGGATGCGGTCGATGCCTCGGCCGTGTACGCTAACGCCAGCACACGCTTCACTGACGGCGGCGAGTTTGGCCTGGGCGCCGAGATCGGTATCTCGACCCAAAAGCTCCATGCCCGCGGCCCCTTCGCCGCCGAGGCCCTCACCACTTACAAATACAAGCTCCGAGGCACCGGTCAGGTCCGCCCCTAACGACCGCGCAAGAAAAACCGCCACAAAGGTGCCTGTCCCCTTTGTGGCGGTTTAAGGTGGCGTGGGCGGTTAGGCCTGGAAGGTATCGCGGTCGGGGGCGAAGGACTGCATGGCCGCGATGGTGCGGTCAAAGAGCTCGGTGAGCTCCCAGCCCAACATCTCGGCGCCCTGCGAAATCACGTCGCGCGAGCAGCCGGCGGCAAAGCGCTTGTCCTTAAACTTCTTCTTGAGCGACTTGGTCGTAAAGTCCATAACGCTCTTGCTCGGGCGCATGATGACTGCAGCGCCGATCAGGCCGGTGAGCTCATCGCAGGCAAACAGGATTTTTTCCATCTGCAGCTCGGGTTTGGGCAGCGAGGTGTTGAAGTCCGACGTGTGCGTCTGGATGGCGCGAATGAGCTCGGGAGACGCACCTTCGCCCTTAAGAATCTCGGCAGCATAGATGGTGTGGTTCATGGGGTCGTCCTCATGCTCCTCCCAATCCAAGTCGTGCAGCAGGCCGACGATGCCCCAAAACTCCTCGTTCTCGGGGTCGAACTCGCGCGCAAAGTAGCGCATGGTGCCCTCGACCGTCTCGCCATGGGTGATGTGGAACGGGTCTTTGTTGTGCTCGTTAAGCAGTTCAAACGCGCGGTCGCGGGTGATTCCGGCGGAAAGCGGCTCTGCCATAGGAGACTCCTTGTGCTCGTGGGTAACGATAAGAATGAATACTACTAGAACAAGAAAACCACCACAAAGGTGCCTGTCCCCTTTGTGGTGGTTTTTGGCGCGGTTGGGTTAGTTGAGGGCGGCTTGGGCTAGACGGGCTTCGGCGTCCTCCTCGGTGACGCCCAGGGCCACGGCGAACTCCTCGATGGAGCGGCGCTTGGCTTCCTTGAGTACGCGCATGTAGTAAGAGCTGGGCTTTTTATCTGCTTCCTCGGCCTGGCGAATACGGTGCATCATGGTTTTTGCCACGCGGACCGTCTCGGGCGCGCCCAGCTTGAGCTGCTGCTTAAAGTGCGTCTCCTCCAGCGAGCTGTTGCGCTCGGTAAAAGTGTCGCACTCCAGCTCGTCGTAGTGGCTCAGCAGGTGCTCGGCATCTTGCTGGGAGATGGCGGCATGCAAACGATCGGCCTGCGCCACGGGGTACATGAGGATCGTCTGCGCATGTCCCTGCTTGGTCTCGAGCAACAGCATGGGCTGCGGCGTGTCGTCCCTAAAACCGACGACGGTGCAGACTCCCTGACCCGGATGAATGACGTGTTGACCGATTGAGAACATGCTACCTCCAACTTATACGAATTTACGTATGTCTAGAATAACACGCTGACGTGCGCAAACCCTTACTTTATGCAGGAAAAGCACACAACTCTGATAAGTAAGAGTATTCGATAAATAGAACGGCTTATTCAATCGTTTATGCATTTCCAGAACGTGTATAAATTGCAGGCAAACCGCCAACTTTGTACCACCGCGCAAGAGCGGTAGTCATTTTTGTGCATATGCAATTTCGATTGGCTTTACCCTGCGACAGTGTGCGTCGCTTGTGATAGAGTGCTACAAACTCTGGCTTTTGCCCTACGAGTGACCAAGAGCTCGGGGGCTTTAACACAAGGAGGATCTATGCCCGAGAAGATTGAAGAGCTGGTACGCGCTGCGCTTGCTGCGGCCCAGGAGGCCGGCGACCTTTCCGCATTTGAACTTGACGATTGCGCCATCGAGCGACCGGCTGACACTTCTCATGGCGAGTGGACCTCCACCATGGCCCTGAAGTCCGCCAAGCTGGCCCACTGCGCCCCGCGCAAGATCGCCGAGGCCATCGTTGCCCATATGCCCGAGGACCCCGCGATTGAGAAGGTCGAGATCGCCGGTCCTGGCTTCATCAACTTCTACCTCTCCGTCGCCGTCAAGAACGCCATTTTTGGCGAGGCCCGCGAGAAGGGCATGGACTTCGCTAAGTCCAACGTCGGCGGCGGCCTGAAGACCCAGGTCGAGTTCGTTTCCGCCAACCCCGTCGGCCCCATGCACATCGGCCATGGCCGCTGGGCCGCGCTGGGCGACTCCCTCTGCCGCGTTATGGACCACGCCGGTTACGACATCCAGCGTGAGTTCTACATCAATGACCACGGCTCTCAGATGAACACCTTCGGCAACTCCATCAGCACGCGCTATATGCAGCTTGCCGACATCATCGCCAAGCAGGGCGTGGATATCGACGAGGCTCACAAGCTGCTGATCGCCGACCGCGACGCCTTTGTTGCCGACGAGAACGACGAGCACCCCGAGACCCATCCCTACCAGGACAACTTTGCCGAGACTCTGGGCAAGGACTCCTACGGCGGCGACTACATCATCGACGAGGCTGCCGAGTTCTGGCGCACCGACGGCGACAAGTGGGTCGAGGCCGATCCGCAGGAGCGCATGGAGAGCTTCCGTGAGCGCGGCTATGTGAAGATGGTCGACAACATGCGCGACCTTTGCCACGCCGTCAACTGCGACTTCGATCGTTGGTTCTCCGAGCGCTCCCTGTACGTGAAGGACACCGAGGGCGAGACCGCCGGCACCTCTGCCGTCGACCGCGCTTTTGAGAAGCTCGACAAGATGGGCTACCTCTACACCAAGGACGGCGCCCTGTGGTTCCGCTCCACCGATCTGGGCGACGACAAGGACCGCGTCCTGATCAAGTCCGACGGTGAGTACACCTACTTCGCCTCCGACGTCGCCTATCACTGGGATAAGTTCCAGCGCGTCGACCACGTCATTGACATCTGGGGCGCCGACCACCACGGCTACATCGAGCGCGTCCGCTGCGTCTGCGACGCTCTCGGTTACCCCGGCAAGTTCGAGGTTCTGCTGGGCCAGCTCGTCAACCTGCTGCGCAACGGCAAGCCCGTCCGTATGTCCAAGCGCAAGGGCACCATGGTGACCCTGCAGGAGCTCGTCGATGAGGTCGGCTCTGACGCCGCCCGCTACACGCTCATCTCCAAGAGCTCCAACCAGATGGTCGACTTCGACATCGAGGCCGTCAAGAAGCGTGATAACTCCAACCCGGTGTACTACGTGCAGTACGCTCACGCCCGCGTATGCTCCATCCTGCGACGTGCCGCTGACGTTACGCCCGAGCAGGCTGACGAGATCGGCATGAAGGCCGTTGCCGCCAAGGCCATCGGTGAGAATGTCGATTACTCGCTGCTGACCGACCCGACCGAGCTCGCCCTTTCGCGTAAGCTCAACGAGCTCACCGACCTCATCGCCAGCTGCGCTCGCGACCGCGCTCCGTTCCGTCTGACGCACTTTGCCGAGGAGCTCGCCGGCGACTTCCACAGCTTCTACGCTGCCTGCCAGGTCCTGCCGAGCGAGGGCCGTCCCGTCGACCCCGAGCTCTCGCGCGCCCGTCTGGCCGCTTGCGACGCCGTCCGCGTGACGCTCGCCCTGGTGCTTACACTCGTTGGCGTTTCCGCGCCCGAGCAGATGTAATCTGCGGGTCATTTGACCGTACAGACTTGGTTTAACTGAACCTTGAAAGCCCGATCTCCTACGGAGGTCGGGCTTTTTGCGTTTGGTGAGACTATTTGGTTTGCTGGGAAATGCTACCAAATCGCAACTATACCGGTTTACGGGGCTGAATCGCCAACTGGCGAGCATGGTGCCAATAGCAAAATTAAACCCGCAGGTAGATGGCTTATTGTTTATTGAAAATGCAGGGTATGGTTGGCTTGCAGCATTCTGGCCCCGTAATCCGGCGTAGTTTTGAAAATTGTCTCTTGGGGACGGAGGAAAATGGATCATTTTTGTCTCGCGGAGGGGTGGCGCGGACCCGTCCGCCGCGAATCGTGCCCATCTCCTACGTTTTGCCGCATACCCCGAACCATACCGTAAAGTTCGATATAAAACCGCAGGTAGCGGACTCGCTGTTTTTGATAAAACAAGGGTATGGTCAGGGGTCCGGGGGCAAGCGTAGTAGATAGGCGCGTTTCGTGACACGGCGAATCCCGACGCCACGGATTTGCTCCTTAGTCGCTCCATTTCAAGGCGCCTTAGGGGAAGAATGTCCCTTTTGACTAGTCGTTTAAGAACGTCCCCAATGACTAAGTTGCAGGTGGCGGCGGTTGTGTTACACTAACGCTGCGTATATGACGCAAATATCTCGATACAGATCAATGATGTCCGTCGGTATTTGACGGAGCTAGACTGTTTAGCCGCCCTGA
>URVZ01000073.1 GCA_900551365.1 uncultured Collinsella sp. | reverse complement strand
TCGGCCACGCGGCGGGCGAAGTTCATCTCGTGCGTGATGACGATCATCGTCATGCCCTGCTGGGCCAGACGGACCATGACCTCGAGCACCTCGTTGATCATTTCGGGGTCAAGGGCGCTCGTGGGCTCGTCAAAAAGCATGGCCTTGGGTTGCATGGCAAGCGAACGTGCGATGGCTACACGCTGTTGCTGGCCGCCCGAGAGCTGTGCGGGCACCTTATCGGCCTGCTCGGCAACGCCCACGCGGCCCAGCAGGTCCATGGCGCGCTCACGAGCTTCCTCCTTGGAGACGCCCAGCACATCGACCGGTCCCAGCATGACGTTCTGCAGTACGGTCATATGTGCAAACAGGTTGAACTGCTGAAATACCATGCCCAACTCGGCACGCATGCGGGCAAGATCCTTGCCTTCCTGTGGCAGGGGCTCGCCCTCGATGAGGATCTCGCCTGAGTCGATGGTTTCCAGGCGATTGATGGTTCGGCACATGGTCGACTTGCCCGAGCCCGAGGGTCCGATCACAACGACGACCTCGCCGCGGTCGACCGAGAGATTGATGTCGTTGAGAACGTGCAGATCGCCGTAGTGCTTATCGACGTGCCTGAGCTCGACCAGCGGCTGATTGCCGGTGGAAGAGGTGCTCTGTGCCATGGTGCTCGGCTCCTTATGACTCGAAATGGTAAAGCGTTAGCGGATGATGGTCGCGCCGGTCTTGTGCGAAACATAGACAGCGGCCTTGTTGATCGCGACGTTGATGAGGATGTAGATGACCGCGATAACCAGGTAGACCGACACGAGGGCGTCGTAGTTGGTAATGAGCACGCGGGCGTTTTGCATGAGGTCGGGGTAGCTCACCACGTAGGCCACGGTGGTGTCTTTGACTACGACCACGAGCTGCGAAATCAACGACGGAATGATAAACCGGATAGCCTGCGGCAACACGATTTTAAAGGTGATTTTAGCTTTGGAGAGACCGAGTGCCTGGGCGGCCTCGACCTGGCCGCGCGGCACGGCGTTGACGCCGGCACGGAAGATCTCGGCAAGTACGCCAGCTGCAGCGAGCGCGACGGGAAGCGTGAGCATCCAAAACGACGGCAGCGCGATCTTGTACTGGGGCAGCACCAAAAAGAAGAAGTAGATGAACAACAGGCTCGGTACGCCGCGGAAGAAATCGGTGAGCACGCGGCAGACCAGCTGCAGCGGCTTAATGTCGCTGGTACGGCCGAGCATAAGGGCTAAGCCCAGCACCAGCGCGATGGCGCCAGCGGTGAGTGCGACTTTAACGGTGCCCTCAAAGCCGGCAAGCAGGAACTTCCAGGTGGTGAGGTGCGTAAAGAAAAACCAATAGTGAACCGAAAGCTGGCCGGTCACATAAAAGCGCTGCAACACGAGGGCGACGAGCACGGCGACGGCAACAAGCGAGATGGCGGTGCCGATGCGAATCTTGGCGCGCATCTTGGGGCCGGGAGCCTCGTAGAGCGCATCGCGCATGGTGAGCGCGGAGGTGGAGTGCTTGCTCATCGGAGGATCCTCACCTTCTTATCGATGTAGTTGCCAATGTGGCTCACCACAAAGGCCGTGCCCAGGTAGCCGAGCGCCGAGATAAAGAACGCGGCGACGCCGCCGAGCGAGCGCGTGTTGATGTAGCTCACCACGCCGGTGAGCTCCTGCGGTTGCAACGGCACCTGACTGCCGAGCGCGGTGGTGAGCATGACGGCGATAAAGAGGTTGGTCATGGGCAACACGCTCGAGCGCAGCGCCTGCGGAATCACGATCTTGGCGAGGATACGGCTGAAGCTCATGCCGAGCGAACGTGCGGCTTCGACCTGACCGACGCCGACGGTGTTGATGCCGCTCATAAAGTTCTCGGAGCCAAAGGCCGAGCCCAAAAGAACCGTGGCGACGATAACGCAGGTGCGGTAGGGTAGGACGACCTTGAGCGGCGGCAGCGCATAGACGACGATGATGAGCAGTGCGATGCCGGGGATGTTACGGAAGACCTGGACATACAGGTCGCCAAAGACGCGCAGCGGCTTGAGCGGCGACACGCGCATCACGGTGACGGCGACGGCCAGCACCATGGCGATGGCAAACGACTCAAGCGTCATGCCCCAGGTTGCTAGCAGCGCGTCGATATAGTTCTGGCCATAGAGCGACCAGAGCTCGGAGAGACTCATGCGGACCTCCCGCCGATAAGGAAAGGGGCTCCCGTGTGTACGGAAGCCCCGACAACTCAGTGAGGAAACAGTTTACCGCAATAAAGCGCATCATGCGTTTCCGTATGGTTTCGCAGCGGCCGTTACCAGGCTCGCTGCCTAGGCGCCGATCTCGGGCAGCTCGGGAACATTGGTGTCGCCCGTACGGTCGCCGATGCAGATCTGCCACAGCTCGGTCCAGGTGCCGTCGTCCTCGATCTTCTTAAGGAAGTCGTTAACGAAGGCGACGCCGTCGGAATCGAGCGGCAGACCGATGCCATAGGGCTCCTTGCTGCCGAAGGGCTTGCCGGCAATCTTGTACTTGCCGGGCTCGCGGACCAGGGCGCTCTGCTGCATGTTGTTGTCGATGACGTAGGCGTCAACACGACCCTGCTGGAGTGCCTGGCGGGCCTCCTCGTCGGTCTTGAACTCCTGCTGGCTGGCCTTGGGAGCGAACTCCTCCAGGATGGCGGGGCCGTTGGAGCCGGACTGGACGGCGACGTTCTTGTCGGCCAGGTCGTCGACGCTCTTGATGTCGTCGTTATCGGCGAGCACCAGGATGGCCTGCTGGGTGTAGTAGTAGGGGCCGGCAAAGGAGACGAGTTTCTTGCGCTCGTCAGTGATGGTGTAGGTGGCAAAGACGGCGTCGACCTGGCCGTTCTGCAGGACGGACTCGCGCGTGTCCGAGGTCACCTGGGTGATCTCGACATTGTTCTCGCCCAGAATGTAGTTGGACAGGAGCTGCGCGATACCGGCATCGAAGCCGCGGGTCTGACCGTCTTTCTCGTTGAGGAGGGAGAAAAGCGTAGAGGTCTGAACGCCACCGATCTTAAAGACGCCGGCGTCCTTGACGGCCGTGGCCCAGGTGCTGGCGGCGATGACGTCGTCATCGGCCTTGGGGCCGTTGTCGACGAGCTTGTCGAATGCCTTAGCGTCGAGCGTGGCGGAAACTTCGGTATCCTCGGAGCTCTTGGAGGAGCCGGCGGCGGAACCCTTGTCGGCCTCGGCGCTGGTGTCGGAGCAGCCGGCAAGACCAAGGCCGGCGACGGTTGCGAAGGTGGCGGCAACGAAGCCGCGGCGGTCGAGAACGACCTGCTGGGAGAGGTTCTTGCTCATGGTAGAACACCTTTCTCAATAAAATCCCTAGCGGTTGAGTAGAGTTATACCCTATAGCGCTCAGACGGGTCAACACGAAATAACTCAGAAACATACTTACCTTATGGGTAATTCTACCTACCAAAAAGGGACAGGCACCTTTGTGGTGGTTCTGACCGATGCAGCGGCATGTCTCGCTGCTTTATCTCAATCTGTAACATCTGGACGGACAAAAGGTCTCTAGCTGTTACAGATTGAGACAAAGGTCTGGGACTAAGATGTCTTATCTAGATCTGTAACATCTGGACGAGGATTTATCCTCTAGATGTTACAGATTGAGATAATCGCGCCGCGAAAATAAAAACCTCCGCGGGGGTGCTTCCCTTGCGGAGGTTTTCTTACTCGTTCAGTAGCCTTGCGGCTTCGGCGGCCATATCCTCGACCGTCATGCCGTTCTGTGCGAGCAGTTCGTTGGGGTCGTAGCGGTCGGGGAAGCCCTTGGCGATGCCGAAGGTGCGCGTGCGCAACGGCGTGCATGCCAGATAACATGCCACGCGCTCGCCCCAGCCGCCGTCCAAGATGCCGTCCTCGAGGGTGACGACAACACGATGCTCGGCGGCAAGGCTGTCGAGGAACTCACGGTCGAGCTCGGTTGCAAAGCGTGGGTTGACGAGCGTGGCCTCGATACCGTACTCGGCGGCCAAACGGTTTGCCACGCGCTCGCCCGGCTCAAAGAAATCGCCAAGCGCGAGCACGGCAACGTCGCGACCCTGGCGCACCACGTTGTAGCGAACGGCGCTGTAGTCGGTGCCTTCGGCGGGCGCAAGGTCGGGACGGCTCACCAGGCCAATACCAGGTACACGAATCGCCACGGGATGCTCGCGGTGGTCGAGCGACCAGCTCAGCATGGACAGATATTCCTCCATGCAGGCAGGTGCAAGGTAGCGCATGTTGGGAAGTCCGCCCAGCATGGAAATATCAAAGAACGAAAGGTGCGTCTCGGACGTGGTGCCAAAGATCGACGCGCCAAACACCAGGATGGTTGCAGAGGCGTCGTTGAGGCACAGGTCGTGCCACAGCTCGTCGTAGGCGCGCTGCAAAAACGTGCCGTACACACCAAAGACTGGCTTGGCGCCCGAGCGCGCAAGCGCGGTGGCAAAGGTCACGGCGTGCTCCTCGGCAATGCCCACATCGACGAACTGTTTGCCGGCGGCAGCGCGAAGCTCGGGTGTAAAGCCCATAATGTAGGGCGTGGCGGCCGTGATGCCAACGACCTGTGGATCGCGCTCGATGGCGGCGCTGAGCGCCTCGCCCGTAATGTCAGCATAGGTGCGCGGCGCGGGCTCGCTCGGATGGCCCGGGCAAAGCTTGCGCCCGGTCGCCATGTCAAACGGACCCACGTGGTGCCAGCGTTCGGGGTCGCTCTGGGCCGGCTCAAAGCCCTTGCCCTTGGCGGTGGAGACGTGCAGCACGATGGGATGATCGATATTGCGCAGTTCCTGCAGCGCGTCGACCAGGGCCAACACGTCGTTGCCGGCGTCCAGATAGCGATAGTCGAGGCCCAGCGCGCGGAAAACGTTGCGCTCACAGGTGCCGTTGCTGGCGCGCAGCTCGGCCAGATTGCGATAGAGGCCACCGTGGTTTTCGGCGATGGACTGGTCGTTATCGTTGACGATGATGATCAGGTTGCTGTCGAGCTCGGCGGCATTGTTAAAGCCCTCAAACGCCAGGCCGCCCGAAAGCGAGCCGTCGCCAATGATGGTGATGACGTTGTACGCATCGCCCGTCAGGTCACGAGCGTGCGCCAGGCCGCAGCCCAGGCTCACTGACGTGGAGGTATGGCCCATGGCGAACAGGTCGTGCTCGGACTCGTCGGGATTGGCAAAGCCAGAAGCCTCACCATAACGCTCCGGATCGATATAAGTGTACGCGCGCCCGGTCAGCGCCTTGTGGGCGTAGGTCTGGTGCGAAACGTCAAAGACAATCTTGTCGATAGGGGAGTTAAACACGCGATGGAGCGCAACCGTAAGCTCAACGACGCCCAGGTTGGGGGCAACGTGCCCGCCGACGGCGGCGGAGCTTTCGAGGATTGCCTGGCGGATCTCGCCGCAGAGCAGCGGAAGCTCGGCGCGGTCGAGAGCCTTGACGTCCTCGGGCGTTGTCGTTTGCGTAAGCAGCATCGTTGTGGGTTACTCCATGCGAATCGAGCGCCGGCGCTCCCTCGGCCGACACAATTGCACAAGACAGTCTCGCACATTTTGGCGTTTGATATGTGACGGCGGCGCGGTAATTCGCCAACTGGTGGGGCAAAACGTTTTGTCCGATGCCATACTGATGTGTTCCATGATGTTTTTATCGATTGTGCACAGGCCGTGGCTTGCCGCCGTGAGCCGCTGGAAGGAGGCAGCATGTCCGATGCCGTTCGTGCCGAGAAAATCGCGTGCGAAGTAGACCATGCTGCCCGTCAACTGGCGCAGGCGGGCCGTCTGGACCTGACGCGCGAGTTTATCCAGCATGGCGATGTGACGGTGTATGCACATGTGACTTCGGTAGCGCGCGCGAGTCTGTCCTTTGCCGAGCACTTGGGCCGTGCTGGCATTTCGGTCGACCGTGCCTCGCTGCTGCGCGGGGCCCTGTTGCACGATTACTTTCTCTACGATTGGCACGATTCCGACCCAAGCCATCGGCTGCATGGCTTTCGCCACCCGTTTTTTGCCCTGGCGCGTGCGGAAGAAGATTTTGAGCTGACGCCGCGCGAGCGGAATATTATCGTGCGGCATATGTTTCCGCTGGTGCTGGTGCCGCCGACGTGTCGTGAGGCATGGATTGTGTGCCTAGCGGATAAATGGTGTGCTCTGCGTGAGACGGTCGCCGGCCGCCTGCCGCGCAAGGACGAGACGGACGATAGCGCGAGTAAAGCATCGAGCGAAAAGAGGAGAGGGTAGACGGTGGGGACCGCGATTGATACTGCGTTTTGCGGCGCGACGCTTGCCGCCTGCCCACTCTCGGCACTGGTGCTCTCGTTTGCCTTTTACGGGTTTTGCGGTTGGGCATGGGAGTCGACAGTATGCGCCATGCTCAATCACGGACGATTTGCCAACAGTGGCTTTTTGCTGGGGCCGTGTTGTCCTATCTATGGTGTGGGCGGCATTGCCTGCTGGCTGCTGTTGCGCGGGATTCCGGATGCCTCGAGCCAGTTTGTCGCTGCAGCGCTCGTATGCAGCGTGATCGAGTACAGCGTAGGCGTGCTGTTGGAAAAAACAACGGGCGCTCGCTTTTGGGATTACTCGCACCTGCCGTTTAACCTGCACGGACGCATCTGTCTGTACTGGGCCTGCGCGTTTGGCTTGGGTGCGTTGTGTATTTGCCGTTTAGTGGAGCCGGCATTGCTGGGGCTGCTTGGCCGTCTGCCGGTGCTGATTGTGCGGTTGTCCGCCTTTATCGTCGCGGTCGCGATGATGGTCGACGCGTTGTGCTCGCTGGCGAGCTGGCGGCGTCTGTCCGATCAGCTGGAGCGCGTGCGCGCCGATCTTGCCGACCGCATCAACGAGTCGCTTGCCGATGCCTCGGACTCAATGCTCGAGCGCATTCCCGAATCGACGATTGACTCGGTGGCACAAACGCACATCCGTAGCCGTGCCGTTAACGCGTGGCTGGCCGAGCTGGGTGACGCCGCGCTCGATGCCCTGCGCGAGAAGGCTTCGATGCCGACGTTTATCGCGGATGGTGCTCGCGGCCTGGCGCTTGCCGCCCGCCGCGTGGCCGATGCCGCGCCGAACATGCCGCGTCCGTCGCTCAGTCGTCGCCTTGCCGGCAAGCGCATGAGCCGTCCGGTGCCAAGCGTGTCGCTCAGCCGCCGCGACCTACGCTTCTTTAACGCCTTCCCGCGTCTGCGCATCAATCGCTACGAAGGCGTCATTCGAGCAACTAATCTCCGCGACCGCGCTCACGAGCTGTTTCGGCGCTAGCCGGGACGGGTGTGCTTGCGGCCCCTTGCTCGCGTATTTCCCATTGGTTTCGCGTCCGTTGCTGCGCCGTTTCCAAGATTGCGGCAGCATTTCCATTCGACAACGCCGCGTTTAACAACGCTGTATCTGGTCTACACCAGTTGCCCCTCGGCCGCATTATGGGCGCCGACAACGTTTATGCGATCAAGGGGGAGCGAATGTACGATACGGGATCGACAACGTTTATGCTCATCTGCACCATGCTCGTGTTTTTAATGACACCGGGTCTGGCGTTTTTCTATGGCGGCCTGTCCAGGCGCAAAAATGTCATCAACACCATGCTCATGTGCTTTGGCGCCATTGGTCTGGTTGGTGTGCTGTGGATTGTTGCCGGCTGGTCTCTGGCCTATGGCGGCGACGGTTCGAGTCCGTTTATTGGAGGCCTTGACCAGCTGCTGTGCCTGCCGGTGCTCAACCAGGTGCTGCAGGCGGCTGAGGGCAATGCTGCGGACGGTGTCGTCTACCCTCAGATCATCAACATCGCCTTCCAGATGGCATTTGCCATGATCACGGCTGCTATCGTCACGGGCAGCCTGGCCGGCCGCGTTAAGTTCGGTGCCACGACGGCCTTCCTGGGTATTTGGCTGCTCGTGGTCTATGCGCCGCTCGCTCACATGGCTTGGGGCGGCGAGGGCTCCTTTATTGGCGATATCATCGGCGCGCTCGACTTTGCCGGCGGCGACGTGGTGCACATCTCGTCTGGTCTTACGGGCCTGATTCTCTGCTTAATGCTCGGCCGTCGTCGCGGCTTTGGCATGGTGAGCTACCGTCCGCATAACGTGCCGTTTGTGGCGCTGGGAGCCGGCCTGCTTTGGTTTGGCTGGTTTGGCTTTAACGGCGGCAGCGAGTTCAAGGCCGACGCCGTGGCGGCACTTGCCATCCTCAATACCGTGACGGCCAGCGCGGCGGGCATGGTCTCGTGGCTTGCCGTCGAGCGCGTGCACACAGGTCGCCCCACGCTGGTGGGCGCCAGCACCGGTCTGGTTGCGGGCCTTGTGGTGGTCACGCCGGGCGCGGGCTTTGTCGAGCCGTGGGCGGCGCTGGTCATGGGCCTGATTGTCTCGCCCGTCTGCTACTTGGCCATCAGCCATCTCAAGACCAAGTTTGGCTACGACGATGCGCTCGACGCGTTCGGTTGCCACGGTGTCGGCGGTATCTTGGGCGGCGTGCTCACGGGCCTGTTCTGCGTGCCGGAGCTCTCGTGGACCGGTAGGGGCGGCCTATTCTACACGGACGACGTGTCGCTGCTCATCTCGCAGATCTTGGGCATTGTGGTGACGGTTGCTATTGTACTGGTGCTCGACTTGGTGATCGCCGCGGTGGTCAAGGCGCTGTTCCACGGCAGCCTGCG
>URVZ01000072.1 GCA_900551365.1 uncultured Collinsella sp. | reverse complement strand
CTGCACGCTCGCTGCCATCGGGCAGGGTTGCCACCTTTACGGCCACCTCGCCCCAAGGCGTTGTCACCTGCTCGAATCGGCGCGGCAGGCAAACGCGTTCCATCACCTGGCGACGAACGGCGTTGGTCGTGGTCTCCAAAAAGATAATCGTCTGTAGGCGCTCGATATCCTCGTGCGAGCAGATCACCTGCAACTGCCATCCGGGGCGACCCTTTTTGCAGTAGAGGGGTAGCCAGTGCACCTCGCGGGCGCCGGCCTCGCGCAGGCGGTCGGCGGCATAGGCGAGTACCTCGGGCGACGCATCGTCGATGTCGCACTCCAGCTTGACGATGGTCTCGGGCGCATCGGTCTCGCGGGACAGCGGAGATGTACTTCCACGTTGCATACGGTCCGGTTCCTTTCCGCGCGGGCTCGTTTTGTTCACTCAAACGCTAGCACATCGCGGGCGGCGTGGGGGCGGCGTCATGGGATGGGCGGGACTTTTGCCCGTCGCGGACGTCGGCGTGCGCCGGGATCGTCCTCGCCCCTATCCAAACGTGTACGGCAGCCTCCAAACACGTCATTTTTTGCAGCTTTTGGAGGCTGACGTACACGTTTTGAGGCAGGGTCGATGTCGTGCGGCAGCCCTTGCGCGCCGCCTGCCCTTTCCAGTCGGTTTCGACTTGTGGCGTTCCCGGCGCGCCAGGGGTCGCGCCATTACAATGAAGCGGATTCGCTTGACGCAAAGGAGCCGCCATGTCTGCTTGCCCGCTGATCGATTGCCATACCCACACCTCGTTCTCGGACGGCCATGCCTCGTTTGAGGACAACGTTCGCGCCGCTGCTGCGGCCAGCTGCCGCGTCATGGTCTCAACCGACCATCTCACCCTGCCCGCCAGCATGGATGCCAACTGTGAAGTGCAGGTTACTGAGGGCGACCTGCCGGCACATCGTCTGGCTTTTGAGGATGCTCGCAAGCTTGCCGCGCAGATTGCGCCGGAGCTCGAGCTTATCTATGGCTTTGAATGCGATTGGTACGAGGGCTGCGAGCCTTTGGTTGAGCGCTGGTCCCAGGGCGCCGTCGTGCGCCTGGGCAGTGTGCATTGGATTGGCAACCCAGGCGATATCATGGCCGGCGCCGCGGGTACGGCGGGAACGGAGGACGTCGCTCGTCCCGATACGCCCGATTCGCGCTGCGGTTGGATCGACGATGACACCAACTTGCACGTTTGGGAAAACCTGGGGGTACGCGGCGTGTGGGAGCGCTATGTCGATGACTGGTGCCGCGCCTGCGAGAGCCCGCTTAACTTTGATGTGATGGCTCATCCCGACCTGGTCATGCGCTTTTCGAAGGAAGGCTTTGCACCCGATTTTGACCCCGCACCGCTCTGGAAGCAGATGGCAGAGTGTGCACACGACACGGGCCGCCGCGTTGAGGTCTCGACGGCCGCACCGCGCAAGGGGCTCGACGACTACTACCCCGCGACCGGCCTTTTGCGCCGCTTTGCCCATGCCGAAGTGCCGATCACCTTTGGCTCGGACGCGCACCGCGCCTGTGATATCTGCTGGATCATCCGCGAGGCCCAGGCCCACGCCTACGACTGCGGTTATCGAACCTTCGACATCCCCCACCTCACCGGAGAATGGGAGTCCACACCCCTCGCCTAACTAGTCGTTTAAGAACGTCCCCAATGACTAGTGGCGGCGGGCGTTAAGTTCGCCGGCAAGCTCGTCGAGGGTGATACCGTAGCGCTCAAGGGTTACGAGCAGGTGGTAGACCAGGTCGCCGGCCTCGTAGCGGATGTGATCGTGATCGTTATCCTTGCAGGCCATGATCACCTCGCTCGACTCCTCGGCAAGCTTCTTGAGCAGCTCATCCTCGACGTCGGTCAGCAGACGCGCGGTATAGCTCTCCTGCGGCGATGCATCACGACGACCGTGAATCACCTCGGCCAGACCTGTCAGCGTCTCACCGATATTTCCATCCTGAATGTTTGCGGTGCGCACACCCATAGTTCAATCCTTTCTGGTGGCCGAGCGTCTAATCGAGCGCCCGCCCTACGCGAGTTTCTTAAAGAAGCAGGTACGGTTGCCGGTGTGGCAAGCCGGGCCCGGCGAGTCAACCTTGACCAGCAGCGTATCGCTATCGCAGTCGGCCCAGAGCTCCTTGACCGCTTGCATATTGCCGCTCGTCGCGCCCTTGTTCCAGAGCTCCTGGCGACTGCGGCTCCAAAACCACGTGGTGCCGGTCTTGAGCGTCAACCCCACCGACTCCTCGTTCATCCAGGCAACCATAAGCACCTCGCCGGTGTCATACTGCTGAACCACACAAGGAATCAACCCACGGGCGTCGTATTTCAGCTCGGTAGCATTTACCACCTCAGTCATCATTCCTCCCAAGTAATTACCGTGAACATCGCAGGTCGGCGAGGCTTGCCCAGGTGCCGCAGGTTGCCGCGAAAGAGGAGCGACGCGTACTTTGGTACGCGAGCGACGGTTTGAACGGCAAGATGCGGTGCCTGGACAAGCCGCAGCGAAGCCCGCAGCATTAGAAGTCCAACCTCACAGGAATACCCTGCGACGCCATATACTCCTTCACCTGGCGAATGCTGAACGTCCCAAAGTGAAAGACGCTTGCCGCCAGTACGGCGTCGGCTTCGCCCTCGATCACACCCTCAGCAAAATGCTCGAGCGTGCCCACGCCGCCGCTCGCGATGACGGGAATCGGCACCGCGCGCGCCACGGCGCGGGTGAGCGCCAGGTCAAAGCCGGCCTTGGTGCCGTCGCGGTCCATACTGGTGAGCAAGATCTCGCCGGCGCCGCGACGGGCCGCCTCCTCGGCCCACGCCACCGCGTCGATACCCGTGGCGTTGCGGCCGCCTGCGGTAAAGACCTCCCACTTGTCGGCACCAGATGCGCCGGGCAAACCGACGCGCTTGGCATCGATCGCCACGACCACGGCCTGGCTGCCAAACGCCGCGGCAGCCTGGCTAATCAACGACGGATCGCGCACGGCGGCAGAGTTAAGCGACACCTTGTCGGCGCCGGCTGCAACCATGGTGCGCATGCCCGCCAGGTCTCGAAAGCCGCCGCCCACGGTATAGGGAATAGCGAGCTCCTCGGCCGCATGCGCCGCCATCTCGATGGTCGTCGCGCGGTTGTCGCTCGTGGCGGTAATGTCCAGGAAGACAACCTCGTCCGCACCCTCGCGGTCGTAGGCGCGGGCTAGCTCCACCGGGTCGCCCGCATCGCGCAGGCTCACAAAGTTGACGCCCTTGACCACGCGGCCGTCCTTGACGTCCAAGCAGGGAATCACGCGTTTGGTAAGCATGGGCTACTCCTCCCCTCGGGCGGCGGCTAGCGCCTGGGCCAGCGTAAAGTTGCCCTCGTAGAGCGCACGGCCGGTAATGGCGCCCTCAATAGCATCCTCACCCACCGCGGCCAGTGCGCGGATATCGTCGAGCGTCGAGATACCACCCGAAGCCACGACGGGAAAGCCCGCGACCTCGGCCACATGACGATACGCCGCCACATCGATGCCCGTCTGCATGCCATCGCGCGCGATGTCGGTATACACCAGATGCTTAAAGCCCAGCTCGGAAAGCTGCGCCACGGCATCGTCGAGTGCCACGCCCGCGCCGTCGCGCCAGCCGTTCACCTTGACCTGGCCGTCGCGTGCGGCGATATCTGCCACCAGCAGCTCGCCAAAGCCGCGAGCCGCCACCTCGGCAAACCCCGGCTCGGTCACGATCACCGTGCCCAGCGCGATGCGACGCGCGCCATAGCCGGCAAGCTCGTCGATGCGCGCGAGCGAGCGAACGCCGCCGCCCACGTCCACGGACAGACCGTCGACGCCGCAGATAGCCTTTATCGCCGCCGAGTTGGCAGCGCACGCGTCCTCGTCCTCGCCAAAGGCAGCGGACAGGTCGACGACGTGCACCCAGCTCGTGCCCTGCTCGGCAAAGGAGCGGGCAACGGCCACGGGGTCGTCGGAATATACCTTGCAGCGGCTCCGGTCACCGCGCTCCAGGCGCACGACCTTACCGCCGATCAAATCGATTGCGGGAAACAGAATCATCGGCCGGCCCCCTCGACGATGCTCACAAAGTTTTTAAGAATGCGCTGACCCAGCGCGGAGGATTTCTCGGGATGGAACTGGCAGCCCCACACGTTGCCATGGCGCACGATGCACGGGAAGCTCCGCGTATAGTGCGTGCGCGCCAGCACATCGGCGGCATCGGCATCGTCGGACACCGCGTAGCTGTGGGTGAAGTACATGTTGGCACCCTCGGCAAAACCAGTAAGCAGCGGATCGGCCGCACCGGTGGGCGTCATGTGCACCTGGTCCCAGCCCACGTGCGGCACCTTCAGGCGACTCGACTCCAAGCGCGTGCACGAACCGCACATAATACCCAGGCCATCGACCCAGGGGCCACCGGCCTGCTGGGGGGTGTTGCCATCGGCAACCGCGCCCTCGTCCGCAGGCACGCCTTCGTTGCCGCGCTCAAAAAATAGCTGAAGGCCCAGGCAGATGCCGAGCAGCGGAGTTCCGGCGGCGACGGCATCGAGCACCGCGTCCGCCTCGCCGCTCTGGCGCATAAAGGCGATCGCGTCATAGAACGCGCCCACGCCCGGGATGACCAGGCCGTCGGCATTACGGATCTGCTCCGGATCGTCCGATGTGCAGGCGGCGGCACCGGCGCGCGCAAGCCCGCGCGCAACGCTCGACAAGTTGCCCTTGTGGTAGTCAACCACCACGATCTTCGGTTCGCCCACGCGACCCCTCCACTTCTCATCATCCAAAACCACCACAAAGGTGCCTGTCCCCTTTGTGGTGGTTTTACCCTTGTGACGGTTACAGCGATCCCTTGGTGCTGGGGATGCCCTGCACGCGGGGATCGAGCTCGCAGGCGTGGCGCATCGTGCGACCCACGGCCTTAAAGGCGGCCTCGATAATGTGATGCGAGTTGCCGCCCGCCAGCTCGCGCACGTGCAGCGTGAGCTTGGCATCGCGCGCAAAGGCGTAGAAGAACTCGACGGCCAGCTCGGTATCGAAGCTGCCCACGCGCTCGGTCGGCACGGGCAGCTCGCAGTAGGCCTGCCCGCGCCCCGAAATATCAACAGCAGCCATCACGAGTGTCTCGTCCATGGCGATCGCCGCGTCGGCAAAGCGTGTAATGCCCGCCTTGTCGCCCAGCGCCTGGCAAAACGCCTCGCCCAGCACAATGCCCGTGTCCTCGACGGTATGATGCGCATCGACCTCCACGTCGCCCACCGCGTGCACCGTCAGATCGAACAGGCCATGGCGGCCAAAAGCGTTGAGCATGTGGTCGAAAAACGGCACACCGGTCGAGATATCGCACACGCCGCTTCCATCCAGGTCGAGCTTTACGACAATGTCGGTCTCGCCCGTCTTGCGGGTCACCTCGGCATAGCGGTCCATCTACATCTCCTCCTTCACCAGCGCGGCAAACGCAGCCAGCACCTCGTCATTTTCCTGCGGGGTGCCCACGGTAATGCGTAGGCAGTCCGCGAGCCCCGGCGCGTAGCTAAAGTCGCGCACCAAAAGTGAATACTCGTCGCGCAGGCGCTCGCGCACGCGCGTGGCATGCGGCGTGCGCACGAGCACAAAGTTCGCCGCGCTCGGCCACGCCTCCACGGGCAGACCCTCGGCAGCCATTGCGTGCAGGGCACACAGTTCGCGCTCGCGCTCGGATGCAACCTGTGCTACCACGGGTGCGTACGCATCGCGGGCACGCACGCAGGCAAGCGCGGCGGCCTGGCTCAGCACGTTAACCGAGTAGATCTGGCGAATTGCCGCAAACACATCGATGGCCTCGGGCGCCGCGATCACATAGCCCAGACGCGTGCCGGCGGCGCCGAACGCCTTGGACAGCGTATGCAGAATCGCCAGGTTGGGATGCTCGGCGATAAGCCCCTGCGCCGTGGTGGCCGCGCCAAACGAATCGTCGGCAAACTCCACGTAGGCCTCGTCGACCATCACCATGCCGGGGCAGGCATCGCACAGAGCCGCAACAAAGTCGAGCGGCGCCACGTCACCCGTGGGATTGTTGGGCGAGGTCACGATCGCCAGATTGCACTCGGGAGCCGCTGCAAGCACCGCCGCCTGGTCGAGCTCAAAGGTCGCCGGGTCGCGCCACACGTCGCGCACCTCGGTCTGGCACAGCGACGCAAAGAACGCATACTCGCTAAAGCACGGCGGGCAGTTGAGCAGGGTCCGTCCCGCGCCGCCAAACGCCAGCAGGTAGTTATAGAGCAGCTCGTCACCGCCGTTTCCCACGCAGACATTCTCGCGCGCCACACCATGCCAAGCGGCCAGCTCGTCGCGCAGATCGTTGGACATGGAATCGGGATAGCGGTTGAGCGGTGTAGCGGCCAGGGCGGCGTCGACCGCCTCGCGCACGCCAGCCGGCACGGGATAAGTGTTCTCGTTGGCCGAAAGGTTGATGCGTGTGGGCGTAAAGTTGGGATCGTAGGGCTCAATGCCGGCCAAGTAGGGCTGGACGAGCTCCTTCATACGGGGCGTGAGCTCGGCCATATTAGGCCTCCTTGCCAGTCGCGCCGGCGCCATCCGCGCTTGCAGCCGCCAGGTCCACGCCCTCGGCAACCGTCGCCACGGCGTCGCCCGGCCAGGCAACCTTGGTCAGGTCGGCCGCAGCGAGCGACTCGGCGCCCACGGCATCCTCGCCCTGCTCCAACACGCGGCGGCGCAGCGCGGCGGAAAGCGCGTGTGCCCACAGACCCTCGGCCTCGGCTAGACGCTGCGTGGCGGGAGCGTCGGAGAGCAGGCCCTCGGGTGTATAGCAAATGACACTCGAGCGCTTGACGAACTCTTCCACCGAAAGCGGGTTGGAGAACATGGCCGTGCCGCCGGTCGGCAGCGTGTGGTTGGGGCCGGCAACATAATCGCCGAGCGGCTCGGAACTCCAAGCACCCACAAAGATGGCGCCGGCGTTGCGAATGCCGCCGAGCAGGCCCATCGCGTCCTTGCAGTGCAGCTCAAGGTGCTCGGGCGCCACGGTGTTCACGGCCTCGACGGCGGCGGCCATATCGGCAGCCACCACGATGGTGCCCTCGTTATCGAGCGAGGCGCGCGTGATCTCGGCACGCGGGGACTGTGCCACCAGGATGTCGATACCCGCCTCGACCTCACGCGCAAACTGCTCGTCGCAGGTCACCAGATAGCAGGCTGCCAGCGGGTCGTGCTCGGCCTGGGCCATCAGGTCGGCCGCGACCACCATAGGCTTGGCCGTGGCATCGGCCAGCACGCAGACCTCGGAGGGACCGGCGACCATATCGATACCCACGTCACCCGAGACAATCTGCTTGGCAGCGGCGACAAAGGCGTTGCCCGGGCCGGTAATCTTGTCGACACGCGGAATGGTCTCGGTACCGTACGCCAGCGCGGCCACGGCCTGGGCGCCGCCCACCATATAGATCTCGTCCACGCCGCCGAGCTTGGCGGCCGCGAGCGTATACGGGCTGATCAAGCCATCTTTTTGCGGCGGAGTCACCATGACCACGCGCTTGACGCCGGCCACCTTGGCGGGAATGGCGTTCATGAGCACGGTGGAGGGATACTGCGCGCGACCGCCCGGTACGTAGATGCCGGCCGCAGCAAGCGGGGTCACCTTAACGCCGAGCATCGTGCCGTCCGGGCGCGTGGTAAACCAGCTCTGCTCGACCTCGCGCTGGTGGAACTCGCGAATCTGGCGCGCGGCCTTCTCGAGTGCGGCGACAAAGGCCGGATCGAGGCCTTCGAGCGCGTCATCGATCTGCTCCTGTGGCAGGCGGAAGCTCTCCAGCTCAACACCATCAAAACGCCGGCAATAATCGCGCACCGCGGCATCGCCGTTGGCGCGCACGTTGGCTACGATATCGCGGGCAGCGTCGACGATGTTTTGCGGCAGCACGCCCTTGCGGTTGAGCTGGTTGGTGACGAGGCGCTCGCCGGGAGCAAGCTTGATGGTCTTCATATCGGTATCCCCTATCGGTTGAGGTTGCGTTTGAGAAACGTGAGGCCGGGCAGCGGCGCCAATCGGTCCGCAGTCCGGATATGGGGGCGCCCGTGCGCGCTCGCGCTATTGTGCCGAGCCCGCGACGGGCTCAAAATGCTTGTCCTTCACGGCAGCCGCCAGGCGATCGGCCAGGTTACGCACACGCGGGTCCAGGCGCGCGGCACCCGGGTTGACGAAGAAACGCGCCGTGCAGTCCATAATGCGGCCGGTGATGACCAGGTCGTTGTCGCGCAGCGTGGCGCCCGTGGCGGTAATATCCACGATGCGGTCGGTCATGCCGACAATGGGACCCAGCTCGATGTTACCGTGAAGCGAAACGATGTCGGCGTTCACGCCGCGCTCGGCATACCAGGCACTCGCGATGCGCGGGTACTTGGTTGCCACACGAAGCGAACCGCGGCGGGCATAGTTGCGCTCGGCCTGACCGGCGCGCCACGCGGGCTCCGCCTCGATAAACGTGCACAGGCCATAGCTCAGGTCGACCAGCTGCAGCAGGTTGAGGTCTGCCTCGATGAGCGAATCCCAACCACAGATGCCGCAATCGGCGCCGCCGCAGCCCACAAAGGCGGGCGCGTCGCTGGGACGCACGATGACAAACTCGATATCGCCGACCGCGCCCTCGCCGGCACGCGTGTCGCGGCCGCGCACGATCAGGTGACGGCCGGGGTCAC
>URVZ01000071.1 GCA_900551365.1 uncultured Collinsella sp. | reverse complement strand
GCCTCGCGCTTGGGATTGGGCTGACCCGCTCGGTTGGACCTGCGGTTACGGTTCCTGTTGTCGACGTCTGCCATAAGTGGTCACCTTTCTCGGTCTCTGCCGCTATCGGCTTTTCCCATCCATGATACCCCGCCGCGTACAAAAAAGACGGCCCCGAAGGACCGCCTTTCGCATCGATTTGCACGCACGGCAAGCACCGCCGCAATTCGCCACTAGTCGCGACGGCCGAGGATGTTCAGAATGCGCAGGAACACGTTGATAATATCCACGAACAGGTTAGAGGCCATAAGCACGGCGTTGGGCAGCGTAGGCGGCACCGTCGTGGCAACATAGGTGTCGTAGCCAATAAAGCCGGCGAACACCACGATCACGATCAGGTCGGTGATGGTCTGTGAGACGCCCATGAACATCAGCACGATCTCAACCAGAATAGTAGCGAGCAGAATGCCAAAACCGATGCCATATACGCGCTGGAAAAACTTGGGGAACGTCACGCCCAAGGCGCCAAAGACAAAGGTGATGGCGGCCGTGGCGATAAAGGCAGTGTTGATGGTGGGCAGGTCGTAGTTGGCAAGGCCAAACGACGCGGTCAGGCCAAAGGTGCTCGCAAAGATTACGTAGCCCACAAGGGACAGGCCCACGGACTGCTTGCTGGCGGCGGCCGACATCATGACCATGCCGACGATGGTCAAAATAAATGAGCCAAAGACCAGCGGCAAAGCGGCGCCGCTCATCATCATGCGCGCAAACGACATGGTGCTCGTAAAGTAAGCACCGACGCCCATGGCGCAAAAGCCCAAAAAAATCAGGGCAGACATGACAAGGTTGTACGCGCGCGGCGACATCTCCTTGGCGCGGCTTGCGCCGCTCTCGACGGGGCCGTTCTGATAGCCCTGGATATCGTTCATAGGTTCGTCCTTTCAAAAAGTGCCGTGAAAGACGGCGCAGCAGGTGACAAGATTCCTGTCATTGTACCCGAATGCCGTACGTCCTTACCCACGGCGCTCGCCCTCGAGCGTACGGTCGAATGCCCACACCCACCAACGCATCAGATGGGCCTGCGAACCATCTGGTCGTTCGCGCGTCTGGTCCTCCAGATACAACTCGGTCGCGTGCCCGCCAAAACGCACCTTATAGGTTGCCGTACGGATGCCGTGAACCGTCAGGCCAAACCCAGTGGTCGAGACAATCTCGTCAATCGTAAAGCAACGACCGTCGACCCAGCAGACGGTGACCGGCACGACCTGTCCGCCCGCGAGGATGCGAGCCACGACGTCCACATACTGCTTGTGCACGCGCCGAGTTTTGCCATCTGTCTGTCGATATTCCATGCCTCCTATTATCGAACGCATGTTTGCATGTTGTAAAGCGAACAGACTGTGGTTTTGGAGTGTCGTAGTAATCGCACGTGTCCGCATGGCGTGTTAGCAAAAAGAACACCCGCGGTCAACAGGGCTAATATTCAATTTTAGTGCCAAAAAGTTCACTTCTCCCATCAGAACTCGGTAAAGAGACCCGCAGGAGGTGATACGATTTATCATGTTTTTGTAACGTGTCTGCAAACTTCGAGAAAGCCCATATATGGACGTAACGTTCTCAACCTTCCTCGGCCAAATTGTGTCGAACCCAGTCCTTGCCGTCACCGTGATTCTCGCGCTCGGCGCCATCTTCGTCAACGGATGGACCGACGCGCCCAACGCCATCGCGACCTGCGTCACTACGCGTTGCATGCCCGCCCGCGCCGCCATTCTCATGAGCGCCGCATTCAACTTCCTCGGCGTGCTCATCATGACGCACTTTAACGCGAGCGTCGCCAACACCATCTCACATATCGTCGACTTTGGCGGAAACAGCACCATGGCGCTCGCCTGCCTATGCGCGGCGCTGTTCTCCATCGTCGTCTACGGCGCCACAGCGTCGCGTTTTGGCATCCCCACCTCGCAAAGCCACAGCCTTATCGCCGGCCTGACCGGTGCCGCCATCGCCCTCGGCGGTGCGAGCAGCGTCAACGTCCACGAGTGGATGAAGGTCATCTACGGTCTGGCGCTCTCCATCGGCCTGGGCTTTGTCATGGGCTGGGTCCTGTGCAAGCTCGTCTCGATTCTTTTCGCCGCCGCCAACAGGCGACGTGCCAATGTCTTCTTTAAATACGCTCAGATCGCGAGCGCTGCGGCCATGAGCTTTATGCACGGCGCGCAGGATGGACAGAAGTTCATCGGCGTGCTCTTTTTAGGCGTGGCCTTTGCCAGCGGCCAGACGAGCGTCGGCGATGCAGGCATCCCCATCTGGATTATGCTGCTGTGCTCGGCCACTATGGGTATCGGCACCAGCGTGGGCGGCGAGCGCATCATCAAGTCCGTCGGCCAGAGCATGGTCAAGCTCGAAAAGTATCAGGGCTTCTCCGCCGACCTCGCAGGCGCCGCAAACCTGCTGCTTGCCACCCTTACCGGCATCCCCGTGTCCTCCACACACATCAAGACCTGCGCCATCATGGGCGTCGGTGCCGTCAAGCGCCTTTCGGCCATCAACTTCGGCGTCGTCAAAGACATGATGTTCACCTGGTTCTTCACCTTCCCCGCCTGCGGACTCATCAGCTTTGTCATGGCCAAGCTGTTCATGATGTTCCTCTAGTCAAACCGAACGTCCATCCGGACTGCATTACCTCGCCCACCCGTCTTCGCCTCGAAAGGACCCACCCATGGCAAAGAAACCCGATTCGTTCTACTTCGACAACTACGTCGCCTGCGCCGACCTTGCCGTCCAGGCCGCCGAGCTGCTCACCAAGATTTTCGAGAACTTCGATCCCGCAAAGATTCACGATATGCTCAACAAGATGCACGCGATCGAGCATGCGGCCGACAAGAAGCACCATGAGCTTGAGGACGCCTTGCTCACCGCCTTTATCACCCCGCTCGAGCGCGAGGATCTGGATCTGATGAGCTGCTCACTCGACACCGTGCTCGACCGCATCGAGGGCGTCGTGCAGCGCGTCTACTTCACCAACATCCAGAGCATCCATCCCGACGCCATCGTCATCGCCCACAAGGTGACTGACGCCTGCCGCGCCATGAAAGACCTGATGGTCGAGCTGCCCAACTACCGCAAGTCCAAGACCCTGCGCGAACTCGTCATCCAGATCAACACCATCGAGTCCGAAGCCGACGAGCTCTATATCAACGCCATGCGCAACCTGCACGTTAACGGCAAGGACCCGCTCGAGGTCATCGCCTGGCGTGACGTATACGCCTTCCTGGAGTACTGCGCTGACTGCTGTGAGAATGTGGCCGATGTCGTGGATTCGATTGTCATGAAGAACAGTTAATTGGGGGTACATGTCCCACCGGTCGCGGGCCCGACCACTGATAACCTTTTTCACTCCGGCTGCAAGCAGAGTCGTTCAAAAGGTTATCTGTGGTCGGGCCCGCTCCCTTATGTACCACCATTGGAACTTTGGCTGATAGGTTTAGCGCAATGGGGGGGGTTTGGCTGAAGGGACCTTTGGTATCCGTTCGGACACTTTGGCCCTTGATGAGCGTTTGACTGATTGCTGCTTTGGGTACTGTTTGGGTTACTTTGGGTTTGTTTGATTTTTAATTGTTGGAGGGCTTGTATGTCTTATTTGGATCTGGCTCGGGGTCGGTATTCTTGTCGTGAGTTTGAAGATCGGGCTGTGGAGCAGGCTGTGGTGGATGCCATTGTTGAGGCTGGGCGTATTGCTCCTTCTGCTTGTAATAATCATCCAACCCGTGTGATGGTGTTGGATACGCCTGAGCTTCTGGAGAAGGCAGCTGCTTGTCAGCCTCGGTTTGCTCGTGATGGATCCATCTTTGGCGCTCCGCTCATCTTCCTCATTTGCAGCGTTACCGACGACGCTTGGGTTCGTCCCTATGACCAGATGAACTCCAGCGCTATCGATACCTCGATTGTTTGCGATCAGATGATGATGGAGGCCGAGGAGCAGGGCTTGGGAACGTGCTGGGTATGCCATTTTAAGCCCGAGCTAGCCCGTGAGCAATTCAACCTGCCCGAGGGCGTTTATCCCTATCACATGCTCGTCTGCGGCTATCCTGCCGACCACATCGCCGATCCCGAGCATCGCGAGGCCCGTACCATTCCCCTCTCCGACTTCCTCCTCAAGTAGGTTTTGGGACATGCCTTAAAACCTACCCTTGACCGCTCACCCGTTCGCCGAGTTCTGCGCCATTATGTGCAGGGCTCGGTTTTTTATGTTACGCACTCCGGCACAGTCATAAAAAAGGACCCGCAAGCTGCGGGTCCTTTCTAGGCACTAAATTGTAGGCCGAATGTTAGTCCAGGTCGTCGGCAGCAAAGTTGTCGATCGGGGCGAAGGGATCGGCCACGGGGACAACCGGGTCAGCGACGGGCAGCGGCTCGGCGGGAACAGTCACCGCAGGAGAAGCGGCGGAACCGACCGGCGTGGAGGCCATGAGGTCGGCCGGGAAGGAGTTCTGGGCATCGTCCATGAAGTGCTGGATGAGCTTGAGATACTCTGCCTTGAACTCCTCACGGGAAGCCTTGAGACGATCGATCTCCTCGAGCTCGGCCTGCTTCTCGGTCAGAGCCTGGCGGATAACCTCGCGGGCCTTGGCGTCAGCCTCGTTGCGGATACGCCCAGCGTTCTCGTTGGCATCGTTGACGATGGTCTCAGCGGTCTGCTGGGCAGCGATCAGGGCAGCGGAAATCTGGCGCTCCTGAGCGGAGAAGTCAGGGGCGGGAGCAGCCACGGGGGCGGCAGGAACGGCCTGGGCGGTGGCATCCTGAGCCTGGGCAAGCTGAGCCTGCGCATCGGCAAGCTGCTGCTCGGTAGCAGTCAGACGACCCTTAAGGTCGACGATCTTAGCGAGCATAGCGTCAACCTCGGAGGACAGCGTCTCCAAGAAGACGTCGACCTCGGCAGGATCGTAGCCACGCTTGGCCTCAGAGAAAGTCTGAGCCTGGATGTCTGCAGGGGTAATAGCCATAACAAGTCTCCTTTTTCATCGCCTCGGCGCTACACGCCCGACGTAAGTTACTAAGACAGTTCTACACGAGTATACCTATAAGAAGCTGCAGAACCAGCCTCTGCACCAACTGCAACGCAATAATCGCAACGACCGGCGAAAAATCGATACCGCCCATCGGCGGGATGAAACGACGGAACAGGTTGAGCCACGGACCGCACACGCTATCAAGCACCGCGGCAATATCCTGAAGCAAACCACCCTGCTTCATGGGAATCCACGTCATAAAGCAGTAGACGACAATGAGCGTGGAATAGAAGTTGAACAGCGTGTTGACCAGCTGGACGATAGTGTAGATGTTGATGGGAATCTCCTCGTCTTGTCTTTACTTAAGGTAGCCGTCGGCACGAAGCTTCTTGAGATCGGAATCTTTGACCTCGCAACCGGCGGGCAGCACCATGAACACGCGGTCGCCCACCTCCTTGACCGTGGCACCCAGACCGCAGGCAAAGCCGTAAGAGAAGTCCAAGACGCGCTTGGCAACTTCGGTGCGTACGCCCACAAAAATCAGTGCGACAGGCTGCTTGGTGCGAACGCGGCGCACCACGGTCTCCACGTCGTCATAGCTCTCGGGGCGCAGGACATAGGCCGGCAGCTGCGGCGTGGCGTTGATGATATTGCTCGCATAGGCCGAGGCATCGCTCGGTGCAGGCGCGGGTGCAGCGGCGGCACGGGCGCGGGTATTCTCGGCGTAGCTCGACGGCGTGTCATAGGCACCAGGACGATAACCGCTCGCAACACTGTCCTGCGAGCGCGAAGGCGGGTTATACGTCGTGGCATGGCGGGAGTCATCGCCGACCAGCTGACCGGAGCGCGTATACACGGCAACCGACTCAGCTTCACCGCGGCGCGTCTGGCCAAGCAGGCCGTTGCTCGGCTCGTCTTGGGTGTAGAAGCCCTCGCCCGAAGCACCACTGTAGCCGTTGTTCTGATAGCCATCGTCGTAGCCGTCATCGTAGCCGTAGTCGTCGTCCTGGCCATAACCCTGGTCGTAACCCTGCTGGCCGCCCAGGTGCATCTTATTTTTAATCTCGTCAAGGAAGCCCATGGTTGTGTCCTCTCGCGGTTTAGTGCAGGCGCCCCGATAATCAGTGCGCACTTCAGAGCCTTATTTTACTGCAAACTCCGGGCTAAATACTACCCTGCCCAGGCGAACGAGCGTAGAGCCCTCCTCAAGGGCAGACTCAAAGTCCTCGCTCATACCGCAGGAAAGCTCAGGCAGGTTCAAATCGGGATGCGCCGCCTCCAGCTCATCCCTCAGCTCACGAAGCCCCGCAAAGGTGCGGCGTGCCACATCCTTATTCCCCCGGGGCGCCATAGTCATAAGCCCCTGTACGCAAATTCCCTCAAGTTCTGCAAGCTCACCCGCGGCGGCGCGAATCTCATCGGGTGAAAAGCCTCCCTTCGACTCCTCACCACTCACATTGACCTCAATGAGCACACGCTGGGGGCCGACGAGCTCGCCTGCCTCAATCTTGCGAACAGCACGGCTCGAGATCGCCTGCGCCAGATGCAGCGAACCCACCGAGTGAATCAGCTCGGCTGAGCCCAGCACCGCATTGATCTTATTGGTCTGCAGGTTGCCGATCATATCGAAGCGCACCTCGGGCAGCTCCGGATGCTCCGCCAGACCCGTGAGCTTGCGAACCAGCTCCTGCGGGCGGTTCTCGGCAAAATGGCGATACCCCGCCTGGATGGCGGCAACGGTCTCATCGACGCCAACGGTCTTGGACACGGCAATGAGGCTCGCGGCGTCGTGGGGACGGCCCGCGCGATCGAGCGCCGCATAAAAACGTTCCAGAATCTGCTCGCGGCGAGCGCGCATCAAGTCCAAATAGTTATCCATTGCCAATCGCCTCCGCTGACAGCCAAACAAGTAGTCCCATGCTAACGCAAGAGCGCGGCCCCGCATGTGCAAGGCCGCGCTCACTTAGGTATTTACAATCTTTCGACGAACGGGGTTACTTACTCCTCGTCGTCCTCGCCATCGTCCTCATCCTCAAGATGATCGAGCAGGTAGCGAAGACCCTCGCTGACCTCGTTAACGGGCACCTTGGCAACGTAGCGTGCATCGACGGCGGGCCTCATGATAACACCCTCGCCCGAAGGCACGCGCATGCTCTCGAGCTCATCCTCATCAGTGCAGGCGATATCACCGGCAGTCATACGCTGTCCGGTCAACAGGAAGGTCAGACGGCAGGCGGCATCGATGGAAATCGAGGCGATGCGATCGAGATAGCGCGATACCATGATGGCGCGGCGCAGGTCGTCATAGTTGCTGTCGTCGTCCATAAAATCGCCCGTGTCCATGCGGTTAAAGGTGCGGAAGAACTTCTCGTAGGCGGCGTGCACTGGCTCGTCCTCGACGGCCAAGTTGCAGATGATGGACATGTCGTTGGTGACGAGCGCAGAAAGCGACGAACCCAGCACCTGATAGACGGCCTCGGCCTCGGCTTCAACCAAGGTCACAAGCTCCTGAGGCAGCGAGATGTCGGCCTTGATCATATGACGCGTGGCGCGGCAAATCTGGCGAACCTTATCGGTCATGCGCTGCAGGTTAAAGTCGACGTAGATGATCGTCTGCAGCAAGCGGAAGTCGGAGGCGACCGGCGACTGCGTAGCGATCAGGTTGTAGCACACGGCCTCCAAGTTGGCGCAGCGCGCATCGATCGAGAGCGTGCGCTTCTTGGTCTTGGTGGCGAGCTTGCGATCGTCGGTCACATAGGCCTTCACGGCGTCGTGAAGCGCCAGGTCTACAGCCTCGTAGATGCTCAGCATCTCGTGACGGGCTTCGATGAGCTGACGGGAAAACAGTTTGCGCATGGTTCACTCCAATCAGTTGGGTGCGGTCATGCCGCCCGCACAGTGAATACGCACCGGACCAGATCCGATCGGCTTGGGACTAGTCGCACCGATCAGCCAAAGCGGCCGGTGATATAGTCTTCCGTCCGTGAATCCACCGGGCTGGTGAAGATCGCGTCGGTTTGACCATACTCGATGAGCGTGGCGGGCTCGCCGGCAACTTCCTGCAAGAAGAATGCGGTGTAGTCGCTAATACGAGCTGCCTGCTGCATTGAATGCGTGACGATGATGATCGTCATCTCGGGCGCCAGCTCGGCCATCAGATCCTCGACCTTAGAGACGGACGTGGGGTCGATGGCGGAGCAGGGCTCGTCCATCAGCAGGACATCGGGCTGCACCGCAAGCACACGCGCGATGCACAGACGCTGCTGCTGACCGCCCGAGAGCGCCAAACCATCCTTGTTGAGCTGATTGGATACCTCTTTCCAGAGGTTGGCGCGCTTGAGCGATTCTTCCACGATGTCATCGAGGTCACTTTTGCTAGTCACGCCCTGCAGACGAGGGCCAAAAGCGACATTCTCGTAGATGGATTTGGGAAACGGGTTGGGCTGCTGAAAAATCATGCCCACGCGGCGACGAAGGTCGACCGGATCGACGCCCTCGGCATAGATATCGTTGCCATCGAGCGTCATGGTGCCCTCGATGCGCGTGCCCTCGATCAGGTCGTTCATGCGGTTGATGCAGCGCAAAAACGTCGATTTGCCGCAGCCCGAAGGGCCAATAAACGAGGTGATGGCGTTTTTGGCGATGTTGAGGTCAAGCCCCGTCAGCGCATGAAAGTCACCGTACCAAAAGTTGAAATCCTTGGCCGTAATGGCCGCTTGCTCCGGCGTAGGAGCGGACTGATAGACGGACATGGGACTCCTTAACTAGCGGCGCTTGCGCGACAGAAAGCGCGCAAACAGGTTGAAGGCCAAAATGATCACCATCAGCAAGAGCGCGGTGCC
>URVZ01000070.1 GCA_900551365.1 uncultured Collinsella sp. | reverse complement strand
CCCCAAAACGCGCAGGCCACCATGCCGGGGCCCACGTGCGAGCCAATGGTGGGACCCACGGAGCTGCGAATGATCGTGACGTCGGCGCAGCCCTCCTCCTTGCGGATGGCAGCTTCGAGCCAGTCGCCGTCCTTCTCAGCATCGGCCGTCATGATTGCGATGGGCATGGTGCGGTCGGGCACGTAGTTCTCGCGGAACGACTTGAGAATGGACTTGAGCGCCTTCTTGCGGCCGCGGTTGACGCCGATCAGCGACAGCGAGCCGGCAAGGTCGTAGGAGAGCTCGGGCTTGACATCGAGCTTTGCCGTGAGCTGCGCCGCCGCGGGCGGAATGCGGCCGCCGGCAGCTAGTGCGTCGAAGCTCTCGAGCGTAAAGTAGCCGTGGACGTAGGTCTTTGCCTCGTTTGCCCAATCGACCAGCTGCTTGGCGGTCAGTCCCGCCGAACGCTGGCGCACGGCCTCGAGCGCCAAGAGCGCGCCAGTCGCGCAGGGCAGAGCGTTGTCGACCACGTAGAGCTCAAAATCGGGATACTCGGCACGCACGGCGTCCGCCGCCTGGCACGCGGAGTTGTAGCTCGACGACAGCGCCGAGGTAAAGCACAGGTAGACCGTGGGCGTGCCCTCTTTGGCGCACTCGGTAAAGAACTCGATATAGCGACCGAGCGACACAGCCGAGGTGGACACGTGGGCACCAGCGCGCATGCGGTCATAGAACTCCTTGGGCGCGATGCTCGACCAGATGTCATCCGTGCGCTCCTCGCCATCGATAATGAAGGGGAAACCCAGGATATCGACATCGAGGTTCGCGGCGACCTCGGGGCTAAAGTCGCAGCAGGTATCGACGACGATGCGGCAACGGTCCGAATGACCGGTAGATGCGGCCTTGTCCATCAAAGCGACTCCTTACGTAAAAAGGCGGCCACCCGCATGGGATGGCCGCCAACCGTTAACTCATGCAAGTTAACGTATTTTACTCGTCAAGTGTTTCGATACGGGGCTTGATGATGCCATATCCACCATTCTTACGGTGATACACCACATTGATGAGGCCAGTCGTCGCGTTCTCGAACACGTAGAAGTCGTGGCCGAGCAGATCGGTCTGCACCAGCGCCTGCTCCTCAGTCATCGGGGTGACATCGATGACCTTCTCGCGGACGAGCAGGTCGTCCTCCTCCTCGGGCAGCAGCAGGTCGGCCAGATCCTCGACGCGCTCGACCGGTGCGACATCCGCGGCGCTGGCACCGCCCTGGCGGTTGTCCACGACCTTGGTCTTGAACTTGCGCAGCTGACGAGTAACCTTATCGGCGGAGAGATCGATGGCGGCATACATATCTGCGCCGTGCTCGGCAACGCGAATCACAGAGCCGCGGGCACGAACCGTGACCTCGACGATTGCCGGGTTGGGGTTCGAGGGGTTCTTCTCATAACGAAGCACGACGTCGACTGTCATGGGCTCGATGTCGAAAACCTTGAGCGCCTCGCCGATCTTCTCATCCACATGCGCACGCAGAGCATCGGTTACCGTCGTCTTGCGTCCAGAAACCTTGATATCCATACGTGGCTCCAATCTGCCTCGGGGACTTACTGTACTGGCTATGTACCCATTGCCGTGCATTTAATCACGCGGATTCCCAAAGACCCGAATAACGATTGCTTGATACCGCATACCGAAGTCTCGCACTTTTCTGTGGCAAAGTGCGCTATAGGAGGGAGCTGGCGGCTTTATATTTGGTCCCAAAAATTGGCTTTGACCTGCTGGTTTTATAGGGATGAAAAAGCCGGGCTCCCCTATTGGGGAAGTCCGGCAGTGCGTGTTGAAACCGTGAAGAGGTGTCCTTTCCAACGTATAGGAGACACCACCCCTAGCAATAACTAGCTATTGAGTTTGTTAATGTCGTCGTCGGTGATGGTGGCTTCCTGGCTGGACGATTTGTCCTCGGAGGATGCGGTCTCATTGTTGGAATCGGAGGACTCGCTGCCGGAGGACGTGGTCTCACTGGACTCAGAGTCGCCCGGCTGCACGTTAGCGCCCGAAACCGTCTTAGTGGTGAGGTCGTAGGGCATCCTTCCATACCAGACGCAGTGGACTGCTTCGAGCGTACCGTCGGCCGTAATACCGTCGAGGGCATCGCTCACGGCGCGGCACAGTTTGTCATTGGACGAGAGGCCCGCAACACCAAGCGTCGAGGGCGCCTCGAGCGCACCGACATAGGAGACCTCGCTCATCAGGCGTGCAAGATAGCCGCCGGCTGTGGAGTCGCAGATCACATAGTCGACCTCGCCGGACTCGAGCGCCTCAAAGCACTCGTTGATGTTGGAGTAGGTCTTTTGGTTGGCGGTGATGCTCTGCTTAGCAAGCGCCTCCTGCGAGGCCGAAGACATCTGGACACCCAGAGTAGACGTGTTAAGAGTATCGGTGGAAACGCTTAGCGACCCACCATCGCTGGTTTTACCGAACACAGAAGCGGCATCGTACAGGCAGGTGCCGACCGAGCTAACGTCCCCGTCCGTGGAGTTGATCTCGCCGATAAAGATATCGGCCTTTTTGTCGCCGAGCGCGGAACCTGCCGAGGACGCATCGACAAAGGCGACCTTAAGGCCCATGCGGCTTGCGAGGGCGCGGGCAGCGTCGACTGCATACCCCGTAAGCTCGCCGTCGGCGCCCTGCATTGCCTGCGGCGCATCGGAAGTATCGAGGGCGACCGTCAGGGTTCCGGGAGTGACCAGGGCATCGTCCGACACCGCCGGCGTGACGGTCTCGTACTCGATCTGGTCGATCGTGGGAGTCGTGAACGTAGACAGCGGGTTGAACGCGCATCCGCTCAGGCCCAAAACGGCAATGATCGCCGCGGTCCCAGCACCTAACCGAGCCGCGTGCATCAAGCTGCCCCTCACCATGTCCACTACCCTGCCTTCTGTGTCGTATACGATCCGTGCGTTGCGCGGAATATCAGGTTGTTCCCACCAGCTGACCTGGTATTTGACCCCACACTTGCGCACCGGGGTGTTTGCTCGGGAGGCCGCAGCCACCTTCACGACTGGCCCGCTCGCCCGCGAGGCGGTATTGCCCCAAAGAAAGTAGAACGGACGGTGCGGCTTACATCTAGGACGCGCCATGATCGCGCCGCGCGCACGCGGTCGCTTACGTGGATCCCTTTGACCGCGTCTGTCTTGGACTAGGACGGGCATTTCGTCCGTCCGCAACCACAGCCTGGTAGGAACGAAGCGCATTATAGCTAAGTTCAAGCTAAAGTTTAAGGTTAGGGGCGTCATTCGCATCGCGAGTACAGATTTCGCAGGTCGAAGCGGGCCGTTCGTGGCCCCGTGAAGCCCGGAGCTCCCCTGCGGGGAGCTCCGGGGCACCCGTCTCAGGGTGCCGTGTGCAAAAAACGGCAAATATGAGTACTGTTACCAATTTAGTAGCAGCGTATTACCGCCTCACGAGCCCTTTTTGAGTTCCGCACAGCCTGCTTGGCGCCAAGATATTCCACATTCGTTTATTATCTCTTCGCTGAATCCAGATTATCGGCCCAAGTTTCTTTGTTTTTGCTGTCACTAATCTAGTAACAGTACTCATATTTGCCGTTTTTTGCACAGAGCATATAAACAGACCCCCTATAAAGCCATAGTTTTACGCTGGTTTGAGCCCAAAGCACGCTCGGAGCGTATTCAGCAGAGCATCTTGCCTCTTTCGACGAGCCTCTACGCGATTCTGATATCGCTTACCCATACGCTGGTGGATGCGCCATGCGAGCGCTTCCATGTCGCGGAGCATTTCGTTATTGACCGTCGCGACCTCGATTCCCATAGTAATCAAGCCCGTGTTGCGTTTTTCATCATGGATACGTCCCCTCCGGGAGGAATGGCCCAGCTCACCGTTGTATTCCAGGTCAAACTGGGCTGCTTCCTGATACGCATCGCAAACTGCATGCGGCATCCCCGAGATTGCCTGCGCACGGTCATCGAACTCGATCTTGTAGTCGGTCTTAAAGGGACCGCAGGCAAATCCGCCATAGGAAAACGGAAGCGAAAACAGAGCGAGCATGATGCACTCCATGGGCGAGCGCAGATTTTCTGACAGGTAGGGACACAGGCGCAGCAGCTGTTTGGCCACATTCCCCTTGCATGCCGCGAGGTAATCTACCAGGCAATCGGGTGTCAGCACGGACTCGACCTCAAAGTAACCGACATCTGGCGGCTGGTCTTTGTCCTTTGCCAATTTGTTCACGACAGGCGATGTGTAGGGAGGTAGATACTGCCCGCGGTCACTCAGCGAAATCTTAGAGCACAGCTCCTGGGCCAGGGCAAATGCCTGGATACAGCCGACCTCGCGGGCGACGGCAACACAAAGGGCCTCGGGAGATAGACTGTACACCCCTGGTTCCACCTCTAGAATCGAGCCGGCGGGCAACCCAGAGCATACGGACCAGCCCACGCCAGGCATGCGGCGGCGCTGCGCCGCAGATCCCACCAGCAAGCAAAGATCTTCTTGCACCTCGCCGCTTGCGGCCCCAATCCGCACCAAGTCGGGAAGATAGATGTCCTCGATCGAGGGCGACGACGCGCGCAGCACACGGCACTCTTCATCGGGACTGAGGTCCCTCCAGCTGATGTAACCCATTTGTCGGCGCTCGGCGCGCATCATGCGTAGCGCCGAGGCGCCCGTCAGAATTACGGAAGCAGCCAGCTGCTCGCTTGCAGGCTTGCCACGCTGCCCGATCTTTATTGCCATCTGAACCACCCCTACCAAACGCGTGCGATAGCGAGGCCATCAACGGCCGTGGCACCGGCGCGCTTGAGTTCCGCCGAAGCCGCTGCCATCGTCGCACCCGTGGTGATAACGTCGTCGATAAGCAGCAGGCGGCGGCCGTGCACGTCCTCAACCGTCTCGTACATACCTCGGGCACGCTCGCGGCGCTCCTCACGACCGAGTTCGCGCTGGTCGCCATGCCCGTACTTGACGAGAGCATCGAGCAGAGGAACACCCGACAGCTCGCAAAATGGGCGCGCAATAGCCTCCATATGATCAAAACCACGCCGCCGAAACGCTGCCGCCGTCGCAGGCACAAACACCACCGCATCCGCACCGGAAAGCACGCCTCCGTAGCGATCGGGAGCTACGACCTGGGCATGCAGGGCGGTGTCGTAGAACAGCTCCGCCAGATACGGAGCCAGACGTCGCTCGCCCGCATCCTTGTACGCTTTAATGATGCGCGGCAGCGGATGCGCATAGACGGCGCACGCCAGGCAGCGGTCGAGCGCCTCCGCCATTGCCGAAGACGTGTCCTCGACCGAACACTCAGTGCACAGCAAATCCCCAAACGGGGCGCCACATCGGGTGCAGCTATGACGTGGGTCGATGAGCGTGAGCGCGGCCAGGCAGTCTTGGCAAATAAGCGCACCGGCGCGCTCGCAGCCGGTACATCGTGTTGGCGACAATGCCTCGAGCGCCTCGTACGTCGCGCGCTCGGCAAACGGTAGCAATTCGTCCGCAAACGGTAGGGCACCGGCACTCTGCAGACGGCTCAATATGTTCAGATGGCTCTTCAAGACACAACCCTCCCTACGCTCGATCGCAGGGAGGGTTGTTGATTCGGCGCTATGATACCCCGATGCGCTCGGGGCAAGGCAGGTTAAATCCGCTCGCGGGCGTTATTCGCCGGCAGGCGGTTGTGGTGCGGACGAAGACGGGGTCGAGCCCTCGCCACCATCCTGGCGCGGCTTGCGGGAACGGCGACGGCGACGGCGCTTTTGACCCTGGTCGGCCGAGCCCTCACCACCGCGATCCTCGCGCGGCTCGCGCTCGTCGCGAGCGGCGCCACGCGAAGCCTTGGCAGCCGCTCCCCCGCCATCTCCGGGACGACGGCGCGTGACCTTGACCTCGCCATCCGAGACCTGATCGGCCACGGAGGGCACTGAGGGCTTCTGCTGCGCGCCCGAGGAATGGCGACGGCGCGGACGCGGCGCGCGCTCCTCCTCGCCACGTGACTTGCCGCCCTTGTCGGCAGGCGCATCGGAGGCCGAGGGGCCCTTGGAAGCGGCACCAGCCTCGCGAGCAGCTGCGGCGCGGAAGGCGTCCTCGCGCTCCTCGCTCGACAGATGACGGCGACGACGGCGTGTGGGGTTCATGCCACCGCCGCGATTCTGCTGCTGGGGCTGCTGAGCCTCGCGCTCGCGGGAAGCGTTCTTGCCTGCGGGAGCGACCTCGCCGGCATCGCCCGAACCCGAGCGTTTGCGACGACGACGGCCACCGGCGGCCTCCTCGGCCTCGGGTGCCTCAACCTTACCACGGCCCTTTCCGCGGCCACGGCCCTCGCCCTGCCCCTGACCGGCGCGAGCATCGGATTCGGCATCGCGACGACGGCGCTTGGGCATCGACGTGCCGGCCAGACGGTCGGCACTCGACAGACCATCGCCCACGTCGACGCCGTTCTCGCGATCGAGCTCCATGAGCGCCAGGCGCATCTCGGGCGACTCGATGCGCTCGAGCACGTCGCGCGTCACGCAGTCGGGGCGGCAGTTGCAGCCCTGCTCGGCAGCCTTCTTTTTGCAGCCCTCCGAGCACGTCATATCGGCCAGGTTGACCTTAAAGACTTTGCCGTTCTCCAGGCGCAGCACCAACTGCTCGCGCGGCGTGTCATATTCCTGGATACGCGCCTTGCCAAGCGGCGTATCGATGAGCGTTTTCTTTTTGGGCGCACGGCTCTTAAAGTCCTTGTACGCCTCGAACTCATAGCGCAGACAGCACATCAGGCGGCCGCAAACGCCGCTGATCTTGGACGAGTTGAGCGGCAGGTCCTGCTCTTTTGCCATGCGGATCGAGACGGGCTCAAACTGTCCGCCAAAGCGCGTGCAGCAGAGTTCCTGTCCGCACTGGGCATAGCCGCCCACCAGGCGGGTCTCGTCGCGCACACCGATCTGGCGCATGTCGACGCGAATATGCAGCGTCGAGGACAAGTCCTTGACGAGCTGGCGAAAATCGACACGCTCCTCGGCGGCAAAGTAGAACACGGCCTTCTCGCCGCCAAACAGGTACTCGACGCCGACCGGCTTCATCTCGAGGTCGAGCTCTTTGACCAGACGGCGGAAATCGACCATGGCCTCGTCGCCCTGGATGGCCAGGTCGTCAGCAAGCTGCAGGTCGATGTCGCTCGCCACGCGCAGCACGGGCTTGAGCGGCTGACCGATCTCGTCTTGCGGCACCTCAAAGGGATCGGCCGTGACCAGGCCGATCTCGGTTCCGCGCTCGGTGGAGCAAATGGCATAATCGGCCTCGAGGATATCCAAATCCTGCGGATCGAACCACAGGTCGCGCGAGGCGTAGGTAAACTTAACGGGTACAACTAACGGCATTTCAGTGCCTTCCTGATATCGAACAGCATGACCTCGATGGCCAGCTGGGGAGTAACGTTTCTGGCGATGTTGCGCTCGGCGGTCGCGACTGCCTCGAGCGCCCGTGTGGCACCCGCAACATTGGTCGCGGCGGCAAGCCGACCGATCGTGTCGCGCACGTCTTCGTTCACCACGTCGGCTGCCTTGTCCTGAAGCGTCAGCAGCACGTCGCGCATGAGCGTCCGCGCGCTCGCCAGCGCTTCCATGATACCCGAACGCTCGCGCGCGTTGAGTTCGCGCTTGTTGCGGTCCTCAAGCTGCTTCAATGCTCCACGCGACAGGTAGTCGGCGTTTTGCTCGAGCACCTTTTCCTGCGTGGACTTGACCTCGGCGAGCGGCGCCTTAACGGCGACGATGAGCGACTTGGCGCGGCTGAGCACGTCGGCCTCGTCGGCGGCAATGAGTGAGTCGATGGCACGGACCATCTGACGGCGGGCGTCCTGGCGCTCGGCACTCTTAAGGAACTCGATGCCGCGCGTGGGGCTGCCCGCCACGGCGACGGCCATGCGACAACGCGCAGGGTCCTGACCGGTGGCGCGGCTCACGGCCTGCGCGGCGACGGCGGGCGACACCAGCCGAAACGGCACGCACTGGCAGCGGCTCACGATGGTGGGCAACATCACGTCTGCCGAGGTGCCCAGCAAGATAAACATAACGCCCTCGGGCGGCTCCTCGAGTGTTTTGAGCAGTGCGTTGGCGGTGTTGGCGCGCAGCTGCTCGGCACGGTCAATGATGTAGACCTTGGCCTTGGCGCGGATGGGCGCCAGGGGTACGTCGTCGAGTAGCTCGCGCGTCTGGGCGATGAGGTAGCCCGTGGCGCTCTCGGGCGTGTAATAGTGCACGTCGGGGTGCGTATGGCGGGCGACGCGCACGCAGCTATCGCATGAGCCGCAGCCATCCTGCTCGCACAGGAAGGCTTGGGCGAGCGCCCACGCGGCGTCGAGCTTGCCCGCGCCGGGCGCGCCCAAAAACAGGTAGGCGTGCGATGCGCGACCGCTGGCGACGGCATTGGTCAAAAAGTCGCGCACGCGCTCTTGGGTGTCAAGCTTGGCCAGCAAGCTTGTCTGAGCGGGGGCCATGTTACTCGGCCTCCTGGGCAAGCGCGGCGGTGACGGCGTCCTGGGAAATGTCGAGGCCGTAGACGCGAACCTGCTCGACCGTCCGCGCGAAGACGTCCTCGATGGACGCGGTCGCGTCGATGAGCTTTACGCGGTTTGGTTCCTCGGCGGCGATGGCGCAAAATCCCTGGTAGACACGCTCTTGGAAGGCCATGCCCTTAGCCTCCATGCGATCTGCCGCACCACGGGCTGTCATGCGCAGCGCCGCCTGTTCGGGCGTGATGTGGTAGACGAGTGTGAGCGCCGGGTGCGTACCCGCGACGGCCAGGTTGTTGGCATCTCGCACCATCTGGCGATCAAGGCCGTCGGCAAATGCCTGATAGCAGGTTGTGGAATCGTAGAAGCGGTCGCACAGGACCACGTTGCCGGCAGCAAGGGCGGGCGCGATGACCTCGTGCACCAACTGAGCGCGTGCCGCCTCGTAGAGCAGCAACTCGCAGGT
>URVZ01000069.1 GCA_900551365.1 uncultured Collinsella sp. | reverse complement strand
CCCGCAAGAATAAGGCCCGTGACGGTTTCACCCGTCTTCTTTCCTTCTTCATCGTAGGCGGCAAACGTGCCGAACGTCGCATTCGCAGCGACCATGGTCTTGCCGTTCGCGGAGAGGGAGATTGCGCCCGCGTCGCCCAGAGCATCGACATGGACGAGCGCACCCTTGGATGCATCCCACGAAAACAGCTCGCAATGCGTCGACTTATCAATATTCTTCTTGCCGTAGGGTGCCGAGACCACGATGGCGAGGTCATCGCAAAAATCGCGATCGAGGTCGCCGGCCGCTAGCGAAACGACAGGAGCTGACTGAAGCTGCGTCCAGGAGTCGTTCCCGCCCTTGTTGTGCGTGGTGTAGTCCGCGGCGTTACCGGCATCGATCTTGACGACGCTTTGCTTCCAGTTGCCGCCCTCCAAGTCATACATGTCGACTACAGCCTTGCGCACGCCGTTCTCGTCGACATAGCAGCCCGCGTAGACAAAAAGCTCGTCGACGCCGTCGCCATCGACATCGCCCGCCTCGACATCAAAGACGGCGTCGTGCTCTTGCAGGTAACCGGCATCCAGGTACTTAAAACGGCCTTCGTACATCATATTAGTGTTGACCGTCACCGGCAGGTGTGTGTCGAGAGTGCGCGTACGCCCGTTGCTAAACGAGTAGAGGACCAGCTCAACCTTTCCGGCGTATGACTTGCCGTCAATCGTCGTGGAGGAACTGTCGCCGTAGGCACGGAGCTCGGCAACGCGGCTCTTTTTGCCCGTGCTGGCGTCGCTGCAGAACTCAACACTCGTGGCGTGAATGCCCGAGAAACCGTTGTTGTCGTTGGCGAGTACTGTTGAGGACTCATTGTTGCTTAGGTACGACCAGGTGCCGCCACCGTAGTCGCTATGCTTGTAGAGATCGCTGTTCGTATCGAAGTTGTTGACGTTTTGCCAGAACTTTGCGGCGCCCCACACGCTTCCATAGCCATCGGTGAGTTTGCTGCTGCCGCCAATGTCACCGCGCTCGACGTTCTCGAGCTTGTCGCGCAGAGTGTAGCGATTGCCATGGCTACCGTTAGCTGCCATATAGACCTCGCTGCGCGTGGCAAACGTCGTGGGGGTATCAGTGGAATAGGGGCCAACGGTATCGGCCGGAATGTCCTCGCTCGTGCCCAGACCCAGGGCTTGATAATCCTGCTCGGTCATATCGGTGATTGCGGGCGCGTCTGCCGCCTGGGCAACCTGGGGCGTGGCCGTGAAGCAGGCGACGCTCGTGGCGATCAACGCAGCAAGCGCCGCCGTCCCAACAAGCCGGATTTTCGACAGCCTACGGATACGGGGGTGTGGAACGTACATGAGGGACCTCGCTTTATTCGAGTGGAGTTGACTCATTTTTGCAAATGATACGTCCGATGCCCGATATCACGTGTCTCATTTTCGCCAACGGCGTGTCTCATTTTTGAGAATTCGAGATGCCGCGGAAATCTTATCCCAGCTCAAAGGCCATTTCTGGGATGTATTTTCCGTCGAGTGCCTCATCGGGAAACTGCATCCCATTTCAAGCGTCGATTCTGGGACGCACTTTCCCCTTAGACCCTCAACCGGAAACCGCATCCCACTTTGAGCGCAAATTCCGGGATGCATTTTCCGCTTGAGCCTCATTGGGAAACGGCGTCCCACTTTGAGGGCTGATTGTGGGATGCATTTTCCGGTTTTGCTCTCATTGGGAAAATGCATCCCGTTTCTTGACCGAATAATGGGACGCAATTTCCCGTTGGAGCGCCTTTGGGAAAGTGCGTCCCACTTCGACCGCCCAGAGTGGGATGCACTTTCCGCAAAGCACCTCAACGGGAAACTACGTCCCATTCCAAAGGCAAATTCCGGGACGCATTTTCCGAAAGCCTGCCCATCCGGAAAGCCCGTCCCACTTTGGACGCATCCGGGCACGGAACCATCGACCTATCAGGCCTCCCATCAATAAAGAGGCGTCCTCCCGGACGGCGGGGCACGAAGTTCATCGCGAGTTCCGCACGCAAAGAAGGCCACTTAATGTGGCCTTCGTCTTGCGCAGGACTGTAGAGCAGGAAACCTTATATCCGGCCCCTCCGTCCGGGGACCGCGCCGTACCAGCTACAGCGTCATGTTCGGATCGGCGTCGACGTCGAACGGCGAGATTTCACCTCGGTCGAATTTACGGCGGGCGACCTCCGCGATCATGGCTGCGTTATCGGTACAGGCAGACAAGGGCGGCACCGTTACGCGAATCCCCTGACGCCCAAGCTTCTTGATCATCATCTCGCGCAGATGCGGGTTGGCCGAGACGCCGCCGCCGATGCAGTATTCCTTGCATCCGGTAGCGTGCAATGCGTTTTTGGCCTTCTTGTACTGCACGTCAAAGACAGCTGCCTCAAACGAAGCTGCCAGATCGGGCAGGTGAATCGTGCGCCCGGCCTTGGTCTCCTGCTCGATGTAGAGCGTCACGGCCGTTTTAAGGCCCGAAAGCGAGAAACGATAGTCTCCCTTGCTGTTGAGCGCACGGGGGAAATCAATCGCGCGGGGATTGCCTGTCTCGGCCAGCTTGGAAATGATGGGGCCACCGGGATAGCCCAGGCCCAGCGCCTTGGCCACCTTGTCGAAGGCCTCGCCCACGGCGTCGTCGAGCGTCTCACCGAGCACCTCGTAGTCGCCCCACGCCTTCACGTGCACGAGCATGGTGTGCCCACCCGAGACAAGCGTGAAGATAAACGGCGGTTTGAGGTCGGGTTGCGCCAGCAGGTTGGCAAACAGATGCCCCTCCAGATGGTTGACGCATACGAGCGGCTTACCGGCAGCGTAGGCAAAGCCTTTGGCAAAGGCAACGCCCACCACGAGGGCGCCCACCAGGCCCGGACCCTGTGTCACGCCCACGGCGGCAAGCTCGCTGGGAGCAATGGCTCCACCCTCAAGACCAAGCGATGCTGCGGCATCCTCGAGCGCCGCATCCACGACACTCACAATCACCTCAACGTGTTTGCGCGAGGCGATCTCGGGCACCACGCCGCCAAAGCGGGCATGAAAATCAATCTGTGTCGACACCTGGTTGGCCAGCATATTGCCATCCGCATCGATAATCGCCACGGCCGTCTCGTCGCAGGAACTCTCGATAGCGAGCACCAGGCGGCGGCGCTCAATTTCGGCGCGCTCCCCCTCGGAGCGCCCAGGCGCAGGCAGCGGCCATACGCGCTGCTCTGCCGCCGTCGGCTCGGGCGAAGCATTGTCGACCGGAAGCACGAGGGGCAGCGGAGCCGTCATGACGATGGCATCCTTGCCGGCACCATAGTAGCCGCGGCGACGGCCAGCCTCGGTAAAGCCCAGAGCGTTATAAAGCGCAATCGCTCCCTCGTTGCCGTCCTCGACCTCGAGCGAAGCCGTGGTGCAGCCGAGCATCTGGGCATCATAGCTCACGTGCGACAGCAGTTTGCGGGCAATGCCCTCACGGCGATGTACCGGGTCGACGGCGACAT
Source organism: uncultured Collinsella sp. (assembly GCA_900551365.1). GTDB lineage: Bacteria > Actinomycetota > Coriobacteriia > Coriobacteriales > Coriobacteriaceae > Collinsella. The sequence continues at coordinate 5,607 of URVZ01000069.1, read as the reverse complement.
CCAGAATCTGCACATCACCGTCCACGACCATACCGCCGGCAAGGCCCAGCAGCTTGCCGTCGTCGTGTGCCACCCACCAACTGCGCGGCGCAGCGACGTCCTCGCCCAGTTCGGACAGGAACATGCCCGGCGTCCACGCCTCGTGTCCGGCACCTTCAAAGCAGGCAGCCTCTAGCGCGCTCGCGCCCTCGGCATCCGCCGCGCCCATGGGACGGAACTGCAGATGACGACCGGCGAGCTCATCGGCAACGCCCGTAATTTCGCTCTGCGCACTCTCGGCAAGACCAAGACGCTTGCGCTCGTTTTCCTCGGCATCCGAAAGGCGCGTGTAAATCGGCAGGACGCGAGCCGGATCGCCGTCACCCGCAGCGTGCGCGAGCAGCAAGCCCTCGCCCGAAGGCCACCACAGGTCGCGCTCCACGCAGCGGGCGGTCTCGTCCTCACCCAGCAGCTTGCCATAGCGCACGAGACCGTCACCGGTCAGCTGAACCTGGTCCCAGTCCGCCGCTTGGCGCCACTCATCGAGCGCCACGGCGGTCTTGACCACGTGTTCGCGCTCAAATTGGCGCTCGGGACCCTCATCGACCAGCATATACAGCGCCGGATATACCTCACCGCGCATAGCATCGGCCAAGATACCAAGCTTGCCGCGCACGCCAGCCTTCCACGCCGTCCAAGCGCAAGCGTCGAGCGTCGACACGCCCAGCAGCGGAACATTGGCACCACGCGCGAGGCCCTTGGCAGTGGAGATGCCGATGCGCACACCCGTAAACGACCCCGGGCCGCGGCCGACCACGTAGTAACCAACATCGCTGCGATCCAGACCGGCTTGAGCCAGCACGCCATCAACGGTATTCACGAGCTCAACGTTGGCGTGACGGCGACACATGTGGTCGCCACTCACGAGCTTCGTCTCGCCCGTCTGCCCATCAATCCAGCTTGCCGCGCAGGCAAGCATGTCGGTCGAGGTATCGAGCGCCACCACCAGCGCGTTGTCGTTATGCAAGCTCATCTTGTACAGCCTTATCAATCAAATGGGAAAGCTCCATTGCGCGGTCACCGTGTGCCTCGAGCGTTATCGTTCGCACATCGCTGTCGCCCTCATCACGCTTGAGCGTCACCGAAAGATACTCATCCGTCAGCTCGTCCTGGAATTGTTCGCCCCATTCCAGCAGGCAAGCACCCTCATAGCCCAGCACATCGAAAATGCCCGTATCCTCGAGCTCGTAGGCATGCTCCAGGCGGTATAGATCAAAGTGAAACAGCGGAATACGACCTTGATCGTGAACGGCCATGAGCGCAAACGTAGGGCTCGTAACCATATGCTCATCGCCCAGCCCGCGCGAGACGCCCTTGGTAAAGTGAGTTTTGCCCACTCCCAGGCCACCGGTCAGGATGAGCACATCGCCGTCCTCAAGGCACGGTGCAATTAGCTCGCCAAAGTACTCCGTATCGGCAGCGCAAGTCGTTTTGTAAGTACCTACCCCCAGGCGCTCCAGGGACATATATGCTCCTTATTATTCCGAGGCGTCCTCTGGTGCGGGATGTCGCTCCAGATAGTCGCCCAGCATCTTAAAGTCTTCCTCCAGCAGCTCCTGCCACGCCGGATTGCGCAGCGCTGCTGCCGGATGGAACGTGGGCATTACTACAAAATGCCCCATCTGGTGGAACCTGCCGCGCAGCTTAGTAATGCCAATCTCGGTCTTAAGCACAAAGTGCGTCGCGGGGTTGCCGAGCGTCACGATAATATCGGGCCAGATGCTTCGAATCTGCTCACGCAAAAACGGCGAGCAAGCCAGCACTTCCTCGGGACGCGGATTGCGGTTTCCCGGCGGGCGGCACTTAAGCACGTTGGCAATGTAGACGTCTTCGCGTTTGAGGCCCGCCAGCGACAAAATGCCGTTGAGGTCCTCGCCTGCCGCCCCCACAAAGGGCTCGCCCTGCAAATCCTCATTGCGGCCCGGCGCCTCACCAATAAACATCACGCGAGCGCGGGGGTTTCCCACGCCAAACACGATATTGTGACGCGACTGGTAGAGCTGGCAGAGGTGACAATCGCCCAGAACGGCCTCGATCTCCTCGAGTGCGACCTCACGTGGTGCCTGATGGGTATGGCCGGGGATGTGCATGACGCCCATAGCGGCTCCTACACGTAGACCTTGTCGAGACGCATGCCAAAGCCGCAGGCGACCTCGTAGTTAATCGTTCCGCGCAGTCGGGCCATCTCGTCCATAGTGATCTCGGCATCGCCATCGCGGCCGACAATGATCATCTCGTCACCATACTCGGCCTCGGGAATCTCGTGTGCCGGGTTGGACTGAATGGCGACCATAAACTGGTCCATGCAGATATTGCCAACCTGATGCACGCGCTCGCCGCGATACAGCACATCCATACGATTGGAAAGCGTACGCGATAGGCCGTCGGCATAACCGATCGGCAGCGTGCAGATCTGAACGCGCGTGCGCGGTACGCGGTAGGTAAAACCGTAGCCCACGCCCTCACCCATCGCAGGGTGTGCCACGCGCGTCACGCGCGCATGGACGCTCATAACGGGATCAAGCTGCATCACGCGGCCACTCAGCTCGCACGGCTGCATGCCATACAAGCCAACGCCGGCGCGGATCATATCAAAATGCATCGAGGGGTCGAGCATCGAGGACGGCGTGTTGGCGCAGTGCACGATACCGCACTCAAAACCCGCATCCTTAATGGCCTGAACGGCCTCGGTAAAGCGCTGACACTGCAGCTTGTAGTCCCAGCCCGAAGGTTCATCGGCCGTGGCGAAGTGCGTAAATACGCCGTCGCACTGAATACCGCGATGGAAATTAATACCGCGGACAAAGTCGAGCACCTGTGTGTAGTGTACGCCGATACGATTCATACCCGTCTCGATGGCGAGATGATACTTGCCCACCTTGCCCGCCGCGACGGCACATTCGCCATACGCAAGAGCAAAGTCAGACGTATAGACCGAGGGCATGATATCAAACTCGAGCAACGTCGGAATGGCCTCGATAGGCGGCTCGCTTAGGATGAGGATGGGTTTCGTAATCCCGCCCTGTCGGAGCTCAACGCCCTCGTTAACCGTCGCCACGGCAAACATGTCGGCACCGGCCGAATACATGATCTTGGCGCACTCAACAGCTCCATGACCATAAGCATCGGCCTTGACCACGCAGCACAGGCGCTGACGTGGATTCAACAAGTTCTTATAGGCCCTCGTGTTGCGACGGAGCGCCCCGCGGTCGATCTCGACCCAGGACCAGCGCGTCAAATCGGCTTTATTCATGATTAGTCATCCGACCCTTCGTCCATGATTCCCAGATCTTCGAGCGCATCCTTTGCCGCCAGTTCCATGGCCGGACCGATCAAGTCGATAAGATCGGTCGCGATGACGCTCTTCTCACCATACTCCGTCGCCGCGGCAAAACCGGCGTAGCTGTGAAGTGCGACGGCGTACGAATACAGCAACTCCCAACGATCCATCTCGTCGCGCATGGTGGCAAGCGTGCCGGCCAAAATACCCGCGAGAACATCACCTGAACCGGCAGTTGCCAGAGAAGCCGGACCCGAGAGCGGCAGCAGTACACGCTCAACGCCACAGATAGCCGTCGTCGGCCCTTTGGCAATGACCACCAGATTGTCGGAGCCTGCAGCCCAGACAACCTTCTGCGCGGCTGCAATCGCGGTACCAAGGTCGTTCACCTCGTCACCGGCAACCAGACGCGAAAGCTCACGATAGTGCGGTGTCATAACCAACGGCTGCTCGCGACGATACATCTCGGGGTTACTATCAATACCGTCAATGGCAATCTTAGCAAGGCAGTTGAGTGCATCGGCATCCAAAATAAGCGGTACATCAAGCTCGAGCAAGCCCGAAACCACCTGCATAGCGCCGGCAGACGTCGTCATACCGGGACCGCACAGTACGCAGCTGTACTTCTTTGCAATCTCGCACACCGTCATGCGCGCAGCGGCGCCAAAGGAGCCGCGGGAATCAGACGGAATAGCAAAGACGGGAATCGAAGGAAGTGCCATGCGAATAAGATTGGCGCAGGCGTCAGGAGCCGCGACTGCCACGTAACCAGCACCCGCGCGAGCTGCAGACTTGGCCGCCATAATGGCAGCACCAGGATATTGTGCAGATCCGGCGACAATAAGCACAGAGCCACGGGAATACTTATCGATATTCGTAGGTAGTGGGGCAAAGTAATCAACTAAGTCACCGGGCTCGACAATCTCGGCGGCGTGGTCGACATCATCGATGACCTCGTCAAGACGGTCGTAAAGATTGCCGCAGATCAAATCGCCAGCATACTCAGGACCATCAGCGCTATACAGACCAATCTTGGGCGCAATCATCGTCACCGTATGCTCGGCACGAATGCAGTCGTCATCAACAACGCCCGTCTCGGCATTCAGGCCCGAGGGAACATCAATGGATACGACACAATCGGCGCATTCATTGACCGTAGGAATCCAGATGGAGAACGGCGCACGCAGATTTCCGTGGAAACCGGTACCAAAAATGGCATCGACAACAACATCGGCCTTATCGATCAAAACCTCGAGTTCGTCACGCGAGGGGCCGACGCAAACGTGCACATCGCGGCCGGCAGTACGACGAGCAACATGACGTGCCAGAGCAGCAGGAATCTCATCCGGCTCAACCGGAGAAACGATATCCACGTCCACACCCTTATGGCTCAGGATATCGGCGGCAACCCAACCGTCGCCGCCATTATTACCAAAACCGACCAGAACGAGAACCCGATCGGGATTGAGCTTCAAGACCTCGTTGGCGGCAAACTCACCCGCTAGCTCCATAAGCTCGGCCTTCGAAGTCCCTTCGCGTTCGATGATATCCTCGAGACGAACGACTTCTTCGGTACTCAAAACCGGTTTCATCTATGCTCCTAGCGTATCTTGCGAAGCATCGCCCAGGTGCTCCGTCAATGCTGAATTCTGCAGCTGCTCAAGCTCATCTAAAACAGAGCGAGCCTCTTTAAATGTCTGCGCTACGCGTTTCTTGGTGCTCACCTTTTCCTCTTTTGGCTTAGGCCGAGCATCTTCGGTAATCGCGATGGCATTCGCAACGGCTAAGTCTCCTGTAAGCGTAATGGAAAGAGCGACCTCAACAACACCCAGTTCTTGAGCGATCTCGAGAGCACGGCCCGAAAGCAGCGCCTTCGGTTTGCCGAGTTTATCACGCGTAACCGAAACATCCTTGCGACCCACGCCTTGACTAAAACCCGTGCCGAGAGCTTTAAGTACCGCCTCGCGCGAAGCAAAGCGGCTCGCATAGTGAGCAGCGGGACGCGATGATGCATCGCAATACGCACGCTCTTCTTCGGTAAACACACGCCGAGCAAACGACGGCGTCTTTTCAAGAATTGATTTCATCCGGGAAATCTCGACGATATCAACGCCGATACCAGCTTCAGCCATGTTCACCTCCATATCGCACAGACTAAGTTATTGTAGCCCGTTCACAGAAGATGCGACAAACGAGGGTTATAAAACACAGCCACTATGTGAGACAAAAACCCGTAAACGCAAAAAAGGGGGAGGCCGCGAGGCCTCCCCCTTCTCAGTTCAAGCGTA
>URVZ01000068.1 GCA_900551365.1 uncultured Collinsella sp. | reverse complement strand
GCGCGGCAAGGAGATATATTGCCAGACCGGAGGGGCCCCGGGGGCGGGAATCTGGCACTCCATATTTTGTTCACAAATGAATATGTCCCTCAGTCGCGTCCCTGAGGTTATAACTGAAGCATTGGCTTCTGATATTGGCGATGACCAGCTGGTTTATAGGTGTTAAGGCATCGGTCATCTCTGGAGCGCCACTTTACTCCAAAAGCATCAGCTATTTGTTTCCCGTCGGTAAAAGGCAGGTTTTGTTCGCCAAGCGTTCTTATATATAGATAGATACGGGTTCGAACCCATGAAAGGGCGACAAAAAAAGACAGCCAACCGAAGTTGACCGCTTTCTATTCTATGCTGGAGCATCCAGAGGGTGCTTCCGAACTCGTTTTCTCGCTGCCATTCATGCTTTCGAAGCATCTTTCGACCTTCGCAGTCTCATGTTTTGAGGATCTGCCGTGTTTATCACTGTTATCAATGAGTGTGTGGAAGTGATCCTCATACAGATTCATGCGATCCGCCAGAGAACTGAGAAGCATCTTTCTGCAGCCCTCGTTGTCTATCCTCGCATCTCTCAGGTCTTCCGGAAATTCACAAGCAGTCTTAGGGTCAATTTGTTTCTGCTTTCAGAGACTTGTTTGAGAGTTTTTAAAGACAGTTCAAAACAATAAGCGAGACACCATAAAGCAGAGCAAGATGTGCCGGATAGAAAATGTAGAAGAAATATTTCAGCTTCAGCCCTCGCTTGCCATTATAAAGATTGATAAGCAACAACGAAATTATCGCGGCAGCAACATCAGGATTAAAAATATTAGCTGTAGTGAACTCAAATCCGCCGCCAATTATATGGCATGACGAAAGGAGCACTGCACATACTGCAGCAAAGAACATCTTAGCTTTGCTGTCGTGGAATAAATAGAATGCAGCCACAAGCAGAATGCCATACGCACCGCCATCCAGCTTAGTGTATTCAGCTGCCAGTGCTGTCAAAACAATCAGAGCAATTTCTGCAATGTGCCTCTTCCATTTTGAAAGACTTTGTATCTTTTCCAGAATAATCAAAAAGACCAAGGAAAGCAGGAGCTCATACATAACATTCTGTTGCCGAAGGTCAAATAGCTGCCCGGTTTGAACGAAATCGTATATGGGCTCCGCAATGATTGCGAAGACAAGCATATTTCGCAGGTACTTCTTTATGTCATGAGTATGCAAAAATCCCTCAACTATCAAAAAGCAAAATAAGGGAAATGCAATTCTGCCAAGAACATGAAGCACATCCGAAGCCTCGCTTAGAATCGCCCACTGCTCGTCTGATATCTGATTGTACGATGCGTGAGTCATGATTCCATTGGTCAGGACGATCCTGCTTACATGATCGAGAACCATCGAAATGGCCGCTATTATCTTTAATGTGCTGCCGCTAATTCCGTATCTATCTGTTTTAATTTTGTTTTCCTTTCGTTGGGTGGGCCGTCGGGGGTTCAGCCTGCTCCGCAGGCGGCCGCTGCGGCGCTCCGCGCCCCGACGGGTTCGAACCCGTGTCGCGGCAACAAAAAAGCGAGCAACCGGAGTCGATCGCTTTCTTTTCTATGGTGGGCCGTCAGGGGTTCGAACCCTGGACCTTGGGATTAAAAGTCCCCTGCTCTGCCAGCTGAGCTAACGGCCCGCGGGTGGCATTGTACCACGGTCTGGGACTATTCCCAACTCCATTGGCCGTTCTGGAAAATCACAACTTCACGTCCATCAGGCGTAATGCCCGTAATATCGATGTCGTCCGTGCCGATCATAAAATCAACGTGCGTGCTCGAGACGTTAACACCATGCTCCAGGAGCTCCTCCTTGGACATGTCATACCCACCCTCGATACATTCGGGGAAACCGACACCTAGCGCGAGATGGCAGCTAGCGTTCTCGTCATAGAGCGTATCGTAGAACAGAACACCACTTTCGCGGATCGGCGTGTTCTTGGAAATGAGCGCGACCTCTCCCAGGTGAGCAGCGCCCTCGTCAGTATCGATGATACTTGCGAGCGTTGCCTTGCCCACGCGGGCGTCGTAGCCCACCACGCGGCCGCCCTCGAACTTAATCCAAAAATCGTCGACTTTATTGCCGTGGTGGATGAGCGGCATGGCCGAGTACACGATACCGTCGGCGCGCATGCGATCGGGCGAAGTGAAGACTTCCTCGGTGGGAATGTTGGGGAAGAAGGGGTGCCCATCGGGCGTCTTGCCCTTGCCGCCGGCCCACTCGTGACCCTTCGTCATGCCAATCGTCAGATCGGTTCCATTTGCCGCGGTGTAATGCAGGCGGTCGAAACGATTGTCGTTCAGGAAACGCAGGTTCTTTTCGAATGCGGCGTCATGGAGTTCCCAGTCGCTCTCTGGGTCCTGGCCATCGGCGCGAGCGGTGTGCAGAATCGCATTCCACAGCTTATAGATTGCAACCTCATCGGCGTCTCCCGGGAACACCTCGCGCGCCCAAGCCACGACCGGAGCGCCGGCGATGCACCACGGATTGATGTTGTAATCCAGTCCACGGCGGAAAACTTTGCACTGCGTGTTCTTTGCCTTAGAAGCTGCAGCGGGCTTAGCGGGATCGATGCCCTTAAGGGCGGCGGGGTCCGCACCCTCGATAAAGATAAAGCAGGCACCGTCCTGGGCCAGGGAATCCAGCTGCAGGCGCTTCCACTCGGGCGTCTGCTCAAAATAGCTTTTCTCGACATGCTCGTACGTGAGCCTCGTCACGGCATCATCGGCCCAGATGACCGTCACGTGGCCGGCGCCGGCAGCATAGGCCTCCGCGACCACCACGCGCGCAAACGGCGCGCACTCAACCGGAGACTGAACGACGACTTCCTGGCCGGGCTTAACGTTTACGCCCTTGCGGACAACCAGGCGCGCATAGTTTTTAATCTTGGGCTCCAGGGACCTCATACCCTCCAGGGCCTCTTCGACCGTCAGGGCAGCTCGAATCATGTGCCACTCCATCTATCTATAGAACAGTAAAAAGGCGCGCCGCTAAAACGACGCGCCTTATATCTTAGCGATATGTATGAATACAAACGCTACTTCTTCTTGGAGTCCTTCTTGTCCTCCTCGGCAGCCGCGCGCTCGATAAGAGCGTTGAGCTTGTTCTCGGACATGCCCTCGGCCTGCGTGCGGTACATGTTGCGCAGGGGACGGATACGAACGAAGTCGTAGATAAAGTCACCCAGAATGATGACATAGGACAAAACGATGCCGACCATCTGGACGGGGCTGGACACCGTGCCGCCGGGAGCGAAGTAGAGCGAAGCCCAAATTGCCACGACGAGTACCATGCCGATGGCGAGCACGGCCCACCAGATACGGCGGCGCTTGGTGTAGTCCTCATCCTGCTTGAGGAGAATATTCGACACCGTATAGATACGATCCTCGCGAGCACGCTGCTTGGCCTTGCGGGCGCGCTTCTCCTCCTTGGAAAGGCCTTCCAGGTTTTCGCCCTTCTCGAGCTCTTTGCGGCGTGCCTTGGATGATGCCGGCACGACGTGAACAGAGCTCGCTGCCTGACGGGCGGGCTTAGCGGATGCGGCGGACTTGCGCGCAACCCCGGTAACCTCGCGGGATTGCGTGCGCTTGTTCGTGGCGCTACGGGTACTCACTTATGCGTTCTCCTTCATGCTTGTGAACTGGGAGCCCGTGATGATCTGGAAGGCCTCGCGATAGCGCTCGGACGTGCCATCGATGACCTCGGCGGGCAGGTGCGGGGTCTCCCCCGTCATATCCCAGTTGGCCTTGAGCCAATTGCGGACGAATTGCTTGTCGTAGCTAGGCTGGATCTTGCCCTCCTCGTAGCTGGCAGCAGGCCAGAAACGGCTGGAGTCGGGCGTGAGGCACTCGTCGATCAGCGTGACCTTGCCATCAATAACACCAAACTCGAACTTGGTGTCGGCAATGATGATGCCACGGGTCGCGGCGTACTCGGCAGCGGCCTTGTAGATCTTGAGGGAAAGGTCACGAATCTGCGTGGCGATGTCCTCGCCCACGATCTCGCAGCAACGCTCGAACGAGATGTTCTCGTCGTGGTCACCGATCTCGGCCTTCGTGGACGGCGTGAACAACGGCTCGGGAAGCTTGGAAGCCTCGGTCAGGCCCTCAGGCAGCTGGATGCCGCAGACGGTGCCGTTCTCGTCGTAGGTCTTCTTGCCCGAACCGGTCAGATAGCCGCGGACGATGCACTCGATAGGAATCGTCTGGGCCTTCTTAACCAGCATGGCGCGGCCAGCGAGGTAGTCACGATACTCAGCAAACTCCTCGGGGAAATCCGCCGGGTCGATGGAAACGAGATGGTTGGGGACGATGTCGGCAAACTTATCGAACCAGAATGCCGAGATGCGATTGAGCACCTCTCCCTTAAACGGAATCTCGTCGGGAAGAATGAAGTCGAACGCAGAAATGCGGTCGGTGGCGACCATCAGCAGGTTTTCACCGGCATCGTAAATATCACGAACCTTGCCACGGGAATCCGGACGACGCTCCATCGTTGTCACGTGAGTCACTCCTTACCTAAATACGACAGAAATGCGGGTTCTTTCCCGCATGTTTTCGCAAACTCGGAGCGGCAGGGACGCGGCCCCTCCTTCACCGAATAGCGAAAAGCTAGTGCTCCATTGTAGTAGATGCCGCGTCCGCCGTGTGCTCGCGGGGCAGATGAATTGTAAAAGTCGTACCCTTTCCAAGCTCCGACTCCACGGATATGTAGCCATGGTGACGCTCGACGATCTGCTTGGTCACGGCGAGGCCGACGCCCAGGCCGCCAGCTTCGCGGGCGCGGCTGGCATCGGCGCGCCAAAACCGCCCGAAAATGCGCGACAGATCGTCCTTGGCAATACCGATACCGGTATCAGAAACGGCAATGCTGACGTGCCTGCGGTCACTGAGCACCGACACCACGACCCAACCGCCCTCGGGGGTGTAGCGCATGGCGTTGCTCATGAGGTTGATAACACATTGCGTGATCATGTCGGGATCGGCCTCGACGACATCGTCGTGCCCTTGGGTTTCATCTGCAAAGCGAAGACGAAGGTCACGGTCGGCAAACAGACGCTCCTGGCCGTTCACAATCGATCGCACGAACGGAACCATGTCCACCGGTTCTAGATTGAGCGGAGCCGTGCTGTTTTCCATACGCGATAGGTCGAGCATCTGCTGCACCAGACGAGCCAGGCGACGCGTCTCGGAAGCAACGGTCTCCAAATGCTCATCGTCGGTGGGATACACACCGTCTTGCATGGCCTCGACCGTTGCCAGCATGGCCATGAGCGGCGTGCGCAGCTCGTGGGCAACATCAGAGGTCAGGCGCTTTTCGTGCTTCATATCCTTTTCGAGTGAGGTGGCCATCTCGTCGAAGGTCTCTCCCAGCTGATCGATCTCGTCATCGCCGCGCAGCCCCGTGCGAGCCGACAGGTCGCCGTCACGGATTTGCTTTGCGGTACTGGTGATGCGATGAATCGGTTTGGTGAGCATGCGCGACACGAGCGATCCGATAACGACCGAAATGCAGATCGCAACAACCGCGGCGAGGGCCATGGCGTTAAAGGTCTTCTCCCTAAACGCAGAGTCCGCCTTGGTGAGCAGAGCGTCGGAGCCGATGGCCCACAGCTTTACCTGTCCGACATGCTCGCCGGAAGACGTTACAATCTCGACGTTAGCAACGCTATCGGAGTCGGTTGGAGCAGACGAGACAGGGCTATGCGATGCCCTCTTGCCGCTCGTGTCGTCGGTCGTAGCCTGGTTTTCGCGTACATCGGCGGTGGCGCTTGCCGAGGGCCAGGAATCGTCATAAACGATCACACCCTTTTTATTGACGACCTGCATGCCCAGATCGTCGGAAACTAAACTCGACGTTGCGACCGTGCGCAGTTCTCCCGCGGTCCAAGAGCCGTTTTCCTCATATGAGGTCGCCAACTTCTCGGCAGCGGAGTTTGCGATTTCGACGATATTGGAGCGTGTGTAATCCGAAAAGACCGTGCCCCACACAACAGAGACAACGCCCACCAGCACCAATACCGTCATGAGCGATGTCAGAGCAAAAGCAAGTGCCATGCGCGAGGGATAGCTCATCGTTGGCCGTGAATCGGAACGAGGCGTGTTCCAACTAGCCTTGGAACCCGCCTCGCTCTCCTGCTTGTGCTTTTGTCCGATTTCAAAGCGCGCAGGTGTCATATGTGATTTCCCTATTTCTCGTCCGACTTATCGGTCTTGGCCGGAGCCTCGAAGCGATAGCCGACACCATGGACGGTGTAGAGCCACTTGGGCTTCTTGGGATCATCGCCCAGCTTGGCGCGAAGATTCTTCACGTGGCTATCGATGGTGCGCTCATAGCCCTCAAAGTCATACCCGAGCACTTTCTCGACCAGCTCCATGCGGTTATACACACGGCCGGGATGGCGGGCAAGCGTGGTGAGCAGCTTAAACTCGGAAGCCGTCAGATCGACTTCCTTGCCCTCGACCAAGATCTTGTGGCCCGAGATATCGATGACCAGATCGCCGAAGTCGAGTACCTCGACGGCGGGCTCGTCGGCCTGATGGGCACGGCGGAACAGAGCGCGAACGCGGGCGACGAGCTCGCGCGGCGAGAACGGCTTAATCAGATAGTCGTCGGCGCCGAGCTCAAGACCGATAATACGGTCCTCGATCTCGCCCTTAGCCGTCAGCATGATGATGGGGACATCCGAGGTATCGCGAATGGTGCGGCAAACGCGCTCGCCGGGAATCTTGGGGAGCATAAGGTCGAGCACGACCAGGTCGAACTGATGCTTCTCGAACTCCTCGATCGCGGACTGGCCGTCGCCGACGCCCACAACCCAGTAGCCTTCGCGCTCGAGATAGGCAGCGACGGCGTCACGGATTGCCTTCTCATCCTCGACCAGCAGAATCTTTTTTGCATCTGAAGCCATAACACGGCCCCCCTGTCTCAATTAGCTAAGAACAAGCCCATTTTAACGCACCTGAGCCCGCCGGATGCCGCTATGACGCGGCAGCTCGGCAGGCGGTACTCACAATTACAACGCGTTTATTCCCCTGTTGGCGCCTTTTTAACCCCTCTAAGCTTAAAGAGAGAATAGGCGTGCAGTGACCGTCTCTGGTATACCCTGGCTGTTGCGCACCGTGGCGTACGTAAGGAATGAGTCCGATTTTCCCGCCGTAGCTGGATAATCGCCATACTCCAAAGCGCGGTCGGGCGACAGCAGCGAGCCATAGGTCTTGGCAGAGGTGTCGATCAGGAAATGCGACGCCTGTACCTTAACAAGGTATTTATTCTTCTTGCCAGCCGCACATGCGAGCGGCTCACGAGACAGGAAGAGATACGGTCCTCCCTCATTACCGATATACGTGCCCATGTTGCCCAGGCTGCCCACGCCACTATAGGCCGCCTCGATAGAAAACACGAAGGTATCGCCCATATATACGGCCTCGAAAGGCGAGACTGACGAGGGAAGGACTAGCTGGGCACGTTTGGTGTTGTTGCCGTCGGTCAAATCGATTGCCGTTATGCCGTAGTAGACGCCCTCGTCGTTGCGGACACGCGGCGAGATGGTCAAAATGCCGTCGCTCGCGCGCGGGGCCGATGCAAAGCGACCCGTCGATTTCCAAATTATCTCGGCCTTGGATTCATCAAGCGAGCGACGATAGCAAAACGAATCGCTACTCGTTTTATTGCCACCTGCCGAGGGCATTTTATACCAGATGACTGATGACCCGAACGCCGTAAACAGCGGCGGATCGTAGTCCTTGCCACCTCGATCGAGCTCAACCACGTCGCCAGAGAGCGAAGCGCCCGACAGATTTTGAGCGTAGAGCTTCCACGATGAATTGGCAAAGTTCATCTCAACCCACGCGAATACGCCGTCGCCGGCACGGACATCGTAGAATGCATATCCCGTGCCCTCGATAGGATCCTCGATTAATGTGGTAAGCGAGCCATCGCCCAGGTTGAGCACACCGAGTGTGTTGGCGTGCAGTGCCGATGCGGGCGCCATCATTGCCGCGGCGTAATCGCCGTCGCAGTAGTACAGCAGCGTACCCAGAGGCAGCGTCCACGACGCCGCCGGCTCAAGATCGATGTCGACTGCCTCGTACTCATCCGTAATCGAGATGATTTTGGAATCATCCTTGATAACCTGCGGCTCGCCGGCGGCATCATCGCTGGTACCCGTTTTTTTCGAGCATCCGGCAAGCACCGTGGCAGCGCCCGCAGCAACCCCACCGAGCACAAAGCCGCGACGCGATATTCCGTTCTTGATGTGATCGGCGATACCCATTAGGCGATCTCGGCGCGAGCGGCCTCGATAGCGCGTGTAAGCTGGTCGGCGCAGGAGGTCTTTTTCATACCGCAGGTATTACCGGCGAGAACCTCGATTACGCGATCGGCAGGAGCGCCCTCGACCAGCTTGGAGATAGCCTTGAGATTGCCGTCGCAGCCGCCGGTAAATTCAACGCCCATCACCTTGTTGCCGTCATCGGAAAGGTCAAGGTGAATATTGCGAGCACACACGCCCTGAGGCTTGTAATCAAACGAAATCATGCGATCCCCTCTCAGAATGTTATTCGAGACGACTATTATCCCCGTCTTTCCCTAAATGCAACGAGGCGCTTTGCCGGCAACACACATTACCAGCAAAGCGCCCTAAAAAGCTAACGTTATGCCCGAACCTACTCGAAGCTCAGCTGCTCCAGACGATCAAAGACCGTGTCGATACGGGTGAGGAAGTCCCACGGATCAAAGATCTCGTCGAGCTTTTCCTGGCTGACGGTGCAGCGCGGGTCAGCCTCGAGACGCTCCTTAAAGGTAGGGCCGGAGACACAATCCTGTACCTCGTGCCAGGTTGCCATGGCGTTCTCCTGCACAATGGCGTACGCGTCCTCGCGGGTGATGCCCGTGTCGACGAGGGCGAGCAGCACCTTGGAGGAGAAGATGAGGCCGCGGGTCTTATTGAGGTTGGCCATCATGCGGGCAGGGTACAGCTGCAGGCCGTCGATAACGCGAATGAGGCACTGGAACATGTGGTCGAGCGCGATGAAGCTATCGGCCTGGGCGACGCGCTCGGCAGAGGAGTGCGAAATGTCAC
>URVZ01000067.1 GCA_900551365.1 uncultured Collinsella sp. | reverse complement strand
GGGATGGCGACGCGGGTCTCGCGACCGGTCTTGGCCTCGATCTCCTTGGCGATGTCGTAGACGATCGACGGGCTCGTGCGCTCGGCGAGTTTCTTCTTGTACTCCTTCTTGGACAGCGCCGCGTCCTCCTTGGAGATAGCGCCCTCGGCGACGGCCACGATGGTAAAGCGGCTGCCGGTCTCCATGCGATGCTCGATGGTCTTGATGACGTTATCCATGTCGTAGGGGATCTCGGGAATCAAGATGACATCCGCGCCGCCCGCGACGCCGGCGTACAGCGGGATCCAGCCAACCTTGTGGCCCATGATCTCGATAACGAACACGCGACCGTGGCTCGAAGCGGTGGTGTGGATGTCGTCGATGCACTTGGTGGCGACGTCGATGGCGCTCGTAAAGCCAAACGTCAGCTCGGTGCCCCATGTGTCGTTATCGATGGTCTTGGGCAGCGCGATAACGTTGAGGCCCTCTTCGCGCAGGCGGTTGGCGGTCTTGGTGGATCCGTTGCCACCCAGCATAAACAGGCAGTCGAGCTGCAGCTTATGATAGGTGTGGACCATTGCGGGCACCTTTTCGACGCCATCGGCCTCGGGAACATCCAGGCGCTTGAACGGCGTACGGCTCGTGCCCAGGATGGTGCCGCCGCGGGTGAGGATACCGCTAAAATCGGCGGGCGTCATGACGCGGAACCTGCTGTAGATAAGGCCCTGGTAGCCGTCCTCAAAACCATAGATCTCGATAGGTTCTTCGCTATTGGTCATAAGCGTTTTGACGATGCCGCGCATGGTGGCGTTGAGCGCCTGACAGTCGCCGCCACTGGTAAGAAGACCGATCCTGAGCATGATGAATCCTTCCGGGCAAGTTATAACATGCGCATAAGTTTACCCCCGCACACTGTTGATACGGGGGTAAAACGTGTTAGCTCAAGCGTATGGAAATGTAAGCAACGTCAGGGAACGTAAGGTCGACGGGCCTGGCTCCTTACAGTGCGAAGGCATCGACGTTGCCCCAGTGGCGGCGCAGCGTGATGGCGGCAGCGGGCTCGGTATTGTCAAAGACGACCGACCATTGCGTATTGCTGGTGATGTCTTCCGGATTGGGCTCTTGCGCTGCGGCTCGCAGGGCTTCCCAGGCAATCGTTTCGTCTTGGGCACCGACATGGGCGTCGAGGACATCGGCGATTGCGATGGTGCGCTCTTTACCATGGCCCAGCTCGCCATTCTTTTGGTTGGGCAGCACTTCGTCGCCATAGCAGGCGTAGAAGTTCGTAACCTGGCGTACAGGAGTCGCTTTGAAAGCACGGTCCGGATCGCGCGGATCCCACTCTACTACGCGCGCGTCACCGGCGGCGTCGTTGATAAAGAAGTGGTAATCGCGTCCTGCCATGGCGTGCATGTCGTAGGCGGAAAGCAGGTCGGCAGCTTCTTGCGTGGTGGCGGCACGATCGAGCACCAGACGGATGGCGAGCGAGGTATTGATGACGGGGCGTTGCGCGTCCTGGTCACAGGGCTTGGAATCCAGAGTGAGTACGGCAATGGACACGCCGCATTCGTTAACACCGTCGAGCTGGGCAAACGGGCCCATGAGTGCGGCGGCGCGTCCGGCGACGGAGTCAAGCGGAGTGTTATCGCCCAGGTTGTTAAGGGCCGCAAAGCCGATGGAGGCATAGCCGTCGCGCGGGTGATTGCGCACCAGCAGCGCCGAGGTGTCGTCCTTAAAGTCGTAATTGCGACCGGTGCGCACGCGGCCTTCGGCATCTACGGCGGCAAAGGCGCTGCAGGCAAACTGGGGCGCCTGGACATGTGCCGGCACGCCGGGCAACACCTGCGCCACCACAGCATCGATGTAGGCCTGATCGTCGCGCACGCCAGCGGCGATGATGCGGTCGAGGTCGTAGTCGTAGGCGACGTCGATTGCATACAGGTCATAGCCATCCGCATAGTCGGTCAAGCGCTTGAGCGACGCGGCGGACTTGATTTGCTTGCGGTAAACGATGCCGGCGGCAGCGGCAAGGCCGACGGCGGTTCCTGCAACACCGCAGGCGATGGCAATGTTACGTGGCTTCATGACGGCTCCTCTCGTCCTGTTAACGTAATTGTCGCAAAAGGTGCACGGGCATGATGGCTCAACTTGGCGAGCGGCGCGGGATTAAACATGGAATGAAAGGCGCGGCGCTGGCGCGGCGGGGTATGCTGGAGGGGACCATCAACCCAGCGAAAGGGGAGAGCATGACGGATCAGGAAACGCCCGAGCGCGTGCACGTGACTGCCGACGATATCGAGGCCGCCAACGACCTTATCGACTTTATCGAGGCATGCCCCAGCATGTTCCATACGGCGGCGACCATTATGGCCGAGCTCGACGAGGCGGGCTTTACCTACCTGCCCGAGAACGCGGCGTGGGACATCGAGCCGGGCGGTCGTTATTACACGCAGCGCAACACCTCGAGCGTTGTTGCCTTTAAGGTGGGCGAGGACCTGGCCGCGACGTGGGGCGAGGACGGCGTTGCCGGTGACTATCATTTTCAGCTCACGGCGTCGCACAGCGATTCGCCGACGTTTAAGGTCAAGGCCGTGCCTGAGCTTGACGGCGCGGGCGAGACGCTGCGCCTGAACACCGAGGCATACGGCGGCATGATCGATTACACCTGGTTCGATCGCCCGCTGGCGCTCGCGGGCCGCGTGCTGGTGCGCGAGGGCGACCGCATCGAGAGTCGCCTGCTCGCTACCGAGCGCGAGGTCGCTATTATCCCGAGCCTTGCCATCCATATGAATCGTGGCGTTAACGAGGGCTTTGCGCCCAACCGCGCTGTCGACCTGTGCCCACTCATCAGCGCCGGTGGTCTTAAGCAGGGCGACTTTGATGCTCTGATCGCCGACGAACTGGACGTTGAGCCCGAGCAGATCCTGGGTCGCGACCTGTTCCTGGTCAATCGTCAGGATGCGCGCATTTGGGGCTGGGCCGACGAGTTTATCTCGACGCCCAAGCTTGACGACCTGGCCTGCGCCTACACCTCGCTGCAGGCATTTTTGGGTGCCGAGAACGCGCACGATGTTTCGGTCTTCTGCTGCTTTGATAACGAGGAGGTTGGCTCCGAGACCAAGCAAGGCGCCATGTCGACGTTCTTGGCCGATGCACTGCGCCGCATTAACGGATCGTTGGGCTTTGACGACGAGTCGTACCATCGCGCCCTTGCCGCATCGATGCTCGTGAGCTGCGACAACGCACATGCCGTGCACCCCAACCACGCCGAGAAGTGCGACGCCCGCAATCAGGTTGTGCTCAACGGCGGCATCGTCATCAAGGAAGCCGCCAACCAGCACTACTGCACCGATGCCTTTAGCCGCGCGGTGTTCCAGGCCATCTGCGATGACGCCGACGTGCCAACGCAGGCTTTCGCCAACAAGAGCGACATGGCCGGCGGTTCCACCCTGGGCAATCTGTCCAATATGCAAGCGAGCATGCATGCCGTGGACGTGGGCCTGCCGCAGCTTGCCATGCACTCGAGCTACGAGACCGGCGGCGTGCGCGACGTGATGTACGCCATCCGCGCCCTCACGGCCTTCTACGAGCGCGACCTCCATATCAACGGAGCCGAAAGCGTGGAGCTCTAAAATCGACCAAATAGGGACAGGTTCATTTTGGCAGGTTTTATCTGGGCAAATGCCGCAATGCCAACAGCTGGACAGAATTGTTAAGACGCCGCAGGTTGAGCAAGTGTCAGCGAGCGATGTCCAGGGCGAACAAGTTGGCATGAAAAGGGCGAGGCATTGACCTTCTGGTCATGCCTCGCCCTTTGAATGACAAATTGTCGTTCCGGACGTTGCGCAGCGTCGGCCGGTCCGCCGTTCGTTAGAACGGCGGAACCCTAATGTTCGATCCAGCAGCGCAGAGTCTCGCTGGCCTGCAAGTGACGCAGGTTCTCCGCGGCGATGTCTACGACGTTGTTGAGCGTGGCGGCCAGGTGGAACCAGCCGGAGACGTGCGGCGTGATGAGCATGTTAGGCGCATCCCACAGGGGGCTTGTGGCGGGCAGCGGCTCGGGGTCGGTGACGTCGACCGCGGCGCCGGCGAGATGTCCCGACTCCAGGGCGGCAACCAAGTCGTCGGCGACCACAAGGTCGCCGCGGCCGCCGTTGGCAAAGAAAGCGCCCAGCTTCATCGCGGCGAAGAACTCGGCATTCGCCAGACCGCGGGTCTCGGGTGTGCTCGGCATGAAGGATGCGACGATGTCGGCCTCGGCCAGGCGCTCGGGCAGGGCGTCCATGCCGTCCATGTCCTCAAACACAATGGGGTAGACGAGCGGATGGCGCTTAATGCCGCGGACGTGCGCGCCCATGCTGCGGCAGAGCGTGGCAAAGTGGCCGCCGATATCGCCTGCGCCCAGCACCAGCACATTGGCGTTTTTGAGCGAGGTAACCGGCCCCAAATCCTCCCAGCGATGCTCACGCTGCAGATCGTGATAGCCGGGCAGGCGCTTCATCATGGAAAGGACCATGGCAAACATGTGCTCGCTCACGGCTTGGCCGTAGGCGCCGATTGAGCAAGACAGCTTGGCTTCAGCCGGCACGGTACCGGCGGCAAGGTAATCGTCATAGCCAGCGGTCTGCAATTGCAACAACTGGAGATGCTCGCATGCCGTGAGCATGTCAGGGTCGATGTTGCCCAAGATCACGTCGGCATCGGCGACCTGCTCGCGCGTGATGGCGTCGGCGCTCGTGTAGATAAAGTCCTCGCCCGGAGCACTCGACTCAAGAATTGCGCGATGACGGTCGTTGACGGGCAACAAAACCAGAATGTTCACAAGCAGTCCTCTCCGCTCGACCTGCCAAAAAGGGACAGGTTTATTTTGGCAGGTTTTATCAGGCAAAACGTTCAAATAAAACGCCGGGCTTCTTGATGGTTAACATATCCATCGCGAAGCCCGGCGTATCCACGGCTACCAGCTCAGCAGCTCGTAGCCGTCCTCGGTCACCACGAGCTGTACCTCGCACTGGGCCGAATCGCTGCCGTCCTTGGTGCGCACGCACCAGCCGTCGCCCTTGCTGATCTTGATGTCGGGTGCCCCGGCGTTGACCATGGGCTCGATGGTAAAGACCATGCCCGGGGCCATGATGGTGTCCACATCGGGCGCCTCGGTGGTAAAGCCCACAAACGGGTCCTCGTGGAACTCCTTGCCGATGCCGTGTCCGCCGTACTCGCGCACCACGCTAAAGCCGGCGTCCTCGACCGTCTTTTGCACGGCCTCGGCCATAACGGACAGCGGCAGCCATGGCTTGACGGCTGCCAGACCCGCCTCCACGCTGGCACGGGTGACGTCGACCAGGCGCTGGCGCTCGGCAGAGACCTCGCCGATGCAGAACATGCGGCTCGAGTCGCTAAAGTAGCCGTCCAGGATCGTGGAACAGTCCACGTTGATGATGTCGCCCTCGTGCAGCACGTCCGTATCGCAGGGGATGCCGTGGCAGACCACGTCGTTGATCGAGGTGCACACGCTCTTGGGGTAGCCCTCGTAGTTGAGGTCGGCCGGCGTGCCACCGTGCTCGACGGTGTAGTCGTAGATCATCTGGTCGATCTGGTTGGTGGTCATGCCCGCGGCGATGTGCTCACCTACGTAATCGAGCACGCCCACGTTGATGGCTGCCGAGCGCTTGATGCCCTCGATATCGGCGGGCGTCTTGTAGAGCGTGCGGGGCAGAACCTCCCAGCCCTCTTCCCACAGGCGCTCGAGGCGCTCGTCGAAGGCGTTATGACATTTCTTATATTTTTTGCCGCTGCCGCACCAGCAAGCGTCGTTGCGGCCAGGCACGGGTCCATTGTCAAACATGGCTAACTTCCTTTCATTCGCAGCTAGTATAGCCCACCCACGCGTCCATAAAAGTTGCGGTGATATAGTTCTGATTTAAGTGGTTTAACAGCACAAATAGGAACTATATCACCGCAACTGATGGGGCGGGATGGTGGGTAATGGCTGCTGCGTGGTTTTGCTAGTAGCTCACCTGGCAGGGGATGCCGAGGGCGCGCACGCGTGCGGCGATCGTGTCGAGCACCTCGGGCGCCGCTTTGGCAAGGCCGGCGACCGGTGTCTCGCGGGCCACCGTGTAGATGGTCGCCTCCTGCGGGCGAATGCGCTCGAGCGCCGCGAGCCAAGGGCCGACGTACTCCTCGCCGGTGTTATCGAGAGACTTGCCCCGGTACTCACCGCTCAAAAACATCGTCTGGATAATGACATGACCGTTAAAGCTCGCGAACGTCTCGATCTGGTGCTCTACATCGTAGGGGCCAACGGGCTGGTCGAGCAGCTGGATAAATGCCGGATCGACCGTATCGAGCTTGAGGATGTTGTCGTCGACCATCATGAGCGCATCGTGTACCTGGGGACGGTCGGCACGCGTGCCGTTGGAGAGCACGGCAATCTTGGTGTTTGGTGCCAGCTGGTCGCGAAGCGCGACGGCGCCGGCGATGGCCTGCGGAAATTCCGGCGCGGCGGTGGGCTCGCCGTTGCCTGCGAAGGTGATTACATCGGGGAGCTCGCCCTCGGCTGCCATCTCGCGCAGCTTTGCCTCGAGCGCGTCGAGTACCACGGCAGCTGTGTTGTACGGCTCATGGCAGGGGCGCTCGGCGTTGAGGCCGTTTTCGCAGTAAATGCAGTCGAACGTGCAGATTTTGCCGCTGGCCGGCATCATGTTGACGCCGAGCGAGAGGCCAAGGCGACGGCTGCGAACGGGCCCAAAGATGGGGCTGTCATTCAAAAACGTAGACATAGGCATATGCTCCTCAAGACAATTGTGCCTAAGCATAGCATCGGCTCCAAAGCAAGGTGCGGGCTCTTGCTTTACAAGTTTCGTTTTTTCACGTCGCCCATTATGCCGCGCCATGAAAAGTCTCGGGTCAGGTACAGTTAATCTGTTAACAAGGCGTAAGGCAATGCGGGTCCATCCAACCGTACTGATGTGCAACTGGATGGGCGTTGATGATGGGGGCACAACATGGATTTTACGGTCGAGAATGCGGGCACCACGATTGCCTGCCGCGAGTATGCCGGCCCGGATGTGTCGCCTGATACTCCTGCCTTGGTGTGCGTGCACGGCGCTTGTGTCGACGGCACATTTTTCGACGGCATCGCTTGTGAACTCAGTCGCAACTACCGCGTAATTGCCTACGACCGCCGCGGCTGTGGCGGCAGCAGCGAAGCGGCAGACGGCAGCTATGATCTTGCCGCTCAGGCCGCCGACCTGCAGGCCGTGATTGAACACGTTGGCGCTCCGACAAATGTGCTTGCGCACAGCGCCGGTACGTTGGTGGCGCTGGAGCTTCTTCGCAGCGAACCCCATCTCGTCGCCCGTGCGATTCTGCATGAGCCAGCTGTGTCGGCCGAAGGCGTCGGCATGGGTGCAGCTCCGATTTTGCTTGATATGATTGCGGTTGGAAAGGTTTCAAGGGCGCTTCGGCTTTTCTTGGGAGCTCTCGGCGACTTGGACCCCGAGGCTCCTGGGACGACCGAAGCGGAAGCCAAGCATGCCCTGCGCAATGGTCGTTGCTTTATGGCCAATGAATACGGAACAGATATGACATATGCTCCCGACTGGGAGCGTGCCCGCGCGTCAAGGGCGGTGTCGGCTGTGTTTTTGGGCGAGCTCTCGATTGGCACGCCTCGCGAGGCGGGCACAAGGGTGGCGGCTGAGCTTTTGGACTGTCCACTCGTAATGGTTCCCGGCGCGCACAACGGCCTGCGCGATCGCCCGGGAGCGGCTGCCCAGACTGTCCTTGGCATCCTGGGGCTCTAACACCCGCAATAGCCAAAGCAGACTTCACCCGCAAACGTTTCGGCCTTGTTAACAAATATGCTTAAAACCTCACGTCTGCGGCTTCAATCGCGCCGTCTGCCAACTCATAAAAATGTAACAGCATTCACGTGCTTACCTGCATCGGCAAGGTGTTACCCTTGTAACATTTGGAACCCACCGCTACCATGCGAAGCTATCGAAAGGGCCCCATATGCTCAATAATCACGAGGTCAATCTAACCGACGAGGAGGCTGCCACCGAGGTCGCCCGTGTCGCGAAGACCTACCCCGTGGTACGTTTGCTGTCGGCCGATCAGATTAAGAGCGAGCCTAACTGCCTGCTCGCCGGTGATCGCTGCCCTTGTTTGCGCCAGGCAAGTCTTGAGGCCTTGACAGATTCCGATGAGGTGTCGGAGCAACTGCTCAACGATGGCGTTGAGTACCGCGCCCATCTGCGCCCTCTGAAGGTCGAGGGCGAGCCTCATGTCCTGCTGATGGTGCGTCCGATCGATGGGCAAGAGGCTGCAAAAGAGGACCTTGTCTACACCGACGTGCTGACGAGCGTGCACAATCGCCGATATTACGAGGAAAAGCTCCGTAGCGCCCGCATGAATGCCGGCGTTGCGATGATCGACCTTGATGATTTTAGGGTCTTCAACGATACGTGTGGCCGTCATGCCGGCGACCTTGCGCTCGGTGCCGTGGCGACAGCCATGCGCAGCGGAATCCGTTCGACTGACGAGCTTGTGCGCTATGGCTGCGACAAGTTTGTGGTTGTCATGCCCAATATTCCCTCCGATGACTTCACCCGTCGCCTGCATCAGGTGTCCGATGCCGTTCGTTCCACGATTATTCCGGGCCATGAGTACGTGAGCTTGACGGCATGTGTTGGTGGCGTTCGCATTCATGGCGAGACGGTCGATGAGGGCGTTGGCCGCGCTGTCCAGTTACTGAGCCGCGCTAAGGCAAAAGCCGGTACGGTCGTGACCGATGCCGATTCCATCGAGGCCTTCCAAAGCGAAAAGCCTTTGGTACTTATTGTCGATGACTCCGAGATGAACCGAGTCATTCTCAGCGAGATGCTCAAGGACGAGTATTGCATCCTCGAGGCCGACAACGGTCGTACGGCGCTCGACATGGTCGACCGCTATGGCGATGAGTTGTCGCTCGTGCTGCTGGATATTGTCATGCCGGGCATAAGCGGCTTTGAGGTGCTGGCCGGTCTGTCGCGCCGATCGGTTAGTGACAATCTGCCTGTCATCATGATTTCGAGCGAAGATTCCGATGATATGGTTCTGCGCGCGTACGAGCTGGGCGCCTCGGACTATATCAACCGCCCGTTTGACTCCCGTGTCGTGCGCCG
>URVZ01000066.1 GCA_900551365.1 uncultured Collinsella sp. | reverse complement strand
GCATAAAGAAAGCCTCCCATTTCTCATGTCCAAGAAATGGGAGGCAGTTCAGTGGTGGCGGGCTTTTTGCATGTCGCGCGTGGGATAGAGCACATGCGAGAGAAAAACGCGGCTATTCGCTGCCCGCTGTCTAGCTGCTCGCGCGTTGCACGAGCTTAACGGGGACAAGCGTCTCCATCTCGGGCTCTTCGCCGCGCAGCAGGGCGAGCAGGGCCTGACATCCCTCGTGCGCGAGGCGCTCGGGGAAGCGGCGGATGGTGCTGATTTGCGGCGTCGGAAGCTGCGCGTAAACGGAATCGTCGAAGCCGATGAGACGGACGTCTTCGGGTACGCGCTTGCCGGCGGCAACGAGCGCACGCAGCGCGCCCACGGCTGCGTGGTCGCTATGGGCGAAGACGCCGTCGACGGGGCAGCCCGTGGAGAGGAAGTCGGTCACGAGCTCTTCCGACTCGATGATGCTCGGCTGCTTACCCGAGACAAACAGCTGGTAGTCGCGGCGTAGCGGCATTCCGTGCGCGGCGAGCGCCCGCTCGTAGCCCATCTGGCGCTCGTTGCCGGGGTAGTTGGCGGTAAAACTCGAGATGCTCAGGATGTCCTTGCAGCCGCGCTCGATGAGGTGCTCGGTCGCCATGTAGCCACCGCCGATGTTGTCGGAGCCCACGTGTGGGAAACCGAGGTCGTTTTCGGGCGCACGGTCGATGCAGACCACGGGGATTCCGTGGGGGACGAACTCGCCGTCGAGCCTGCGCAGGCCGGAGATACAGATGATACCGTCGGCCTGCTTGCTTGCCAGCGTGCGGAAGTAGTCACGCTCGCGGGCGGGGTCATTGGCGCTGTTGCAAACAAAGACCGAGTAGTCCTCGGTTGCCAGCTCGCGCTCCACATGCAGGGCGATCTTGGAAAAGAAGTCGTTGGAGATGTCCGGCACGATCATGCCGATGGTCCGGGACTGGGCCATACGGAGGCTCTTCGCCGCCATGTTCGTGACGTAGCCGTATTCCTTTAGGGCGGCTTCCACGCGTTTGCGGGTGTCTTCGGAAAAACGGCCGCTGCCGTTGATGACGTGGGAGACCGTGGCGACGGATACGCCGGCCGCGACGGCAATCTGGCGCATGGATGGGCGCTTGCCTGGTGTGGGCATGGGGCCTCCTGCTGCTTTCGGGTGGTTAACAGATTAACCGAGATTGTAGCGCATGCGCGATGCCGTAATGGGTCGCTTCGAAGTCGTTTTGTCGCGCTCGGTCTGCACCTTGGATAAGAAGGAGTTCGTCGAGCACTCCGATCCGGAGCGCACGCGCGCCAACATCCCGCTGTTCCAGCAGGGCATCATGATACAGCGGCTCAACTCCGAGAAGCTCGTGGTCGAGACCATGGTGAAGTTCTGCGGCTAGTAATTACTGCATCACATATTCTGTTGTCACCTGGGAGGCTTGTTATTGCGGGCCTCTTTGTGTTGCTATGGAGCCCTGGCCTGTCGATAAACAAAGCGCCCGCTTGCCGGGGAGCAAGCGGGCGCTTCTGAGCGAATATGTTTGCGGCCATAGCCGCTGCAGGTGATGGGTTGTCGACTAGTTAGTCGTCGTACCGGAATCGTCACCCGTGCCCGAGCCAGAGCCCGAACCCGAGCCAGAAAGTGCGACCGTCAGCGTAATCGTGCTGTCGGTGGACTGCTTGCCGGTGGGGGAGACGCCCGTAACGGTGGCATCCTCGTTACCGCTCACGGGATTGCCGTTCTGGTCACAGAAGCCAATGTTATAGAAACCGGCGTTGTTGAGCGCGGTAACGGCAGCGGAAATGCTCTTGCCGTACAGGTTGCCCGGGACGGTGGCCTTGCCGGACTTCTTGGCAATGACGACGGTAATCGTGGCGCCGGGCTTCTGCTTGCCGCTGGGGTTCCAGCTGATCACGGTGCCCTCGGTAACCGAGTCGTTCTCCTGGTAGCTCACGTCGACACCAAAGCCTGCCATATCGAGGGCGTTGCGCGCCTGGGCCTCGGTCATGTCGGTCAGGTCGGGGACGGACGTGGTATCCGGGCCGCTCGAGACCTTGTACGAGATGGTCGTGCCCTTCGCGACTTCCTTACCGGCTTCGGTGCCCTGCTCAAAGACCTGGCCCTCATCAGCCTCGTTGGCCTCCTCGGAGGCGTTGCCCTTCAGGCCAACGCTTGCCAGTGCGGCTTCTGCTTGGTCCTTGGTTAGGCCGACAAGTTTGGGAACCTCAACCTTTTCGGAGGGCTTGGGGCCCTTGGAGATTACCAGGTTCACCTTGGTGCCCTTGGTCTTCTTGGTGTTGCCGTTGGGCGTCTGCTCGGCGACCTTGCCCTCGTCGACATCGTCGTTGTAGCTTTGGTCGATGGTGCCGACCTCGAGGCCGGATTCCTTGATCAGCTCGACGGCAGTCTGCTGGTCCTTGCCCAGCACATCGGGCACGGTGACCTGCTCGCCGCCAAAGAGTCCTGTGGCAAAGGCCACCACGATGCCGATGACGGCAACGGCTGCCACCACGGCGGCGATGATCTTGTTCTTGTTGGATTTGGGCTTTTCGACCTCGTAGGAGCCGGTGGAGCCCGAAACCGAGCTACGGGCGGTATTCTGGCCGCTCACGCCCGAGACGGGACGCACCATGGCGCGCGTCTGATCGGAAAGCTCACGGGTCTTGGTAGCGCCCAGCTCACCGGGGGCGCCGATGATGCGCGTGGGCTCCGAGACGTTGACGGCACGGCCCGACAGGTAGCTGTTGAGCACCTGACGCAGCTCGTCGGCGGTCTGGAAGCGGTTTGCGGGGTCCTTCTCCATGCACTTGAGGATGATGCGCTCAAGGTCGGCGTCGACACCGGAGTTGACTTGGCTCGGCGGAACCGGCAGTTCGTTTACCTGCTTGAGCGCAACTGAGATGGCGTCGTCGCCGTCAAAGGGGACGCGACCGGTGGCGCACTCGTACATGACGACACCCAGCGAGTAGATATCCGAAGTGGGACCGAGGTCCTGGCCGCGCGTTTGCTCGGGGCTTACGTAGTGGGCGGTGCCCAGTACATTGTTGTCCTGCGTGAGGTGGCTGTTCTTTGCGCGCGCGATGCCAAAGTCCATGACCTTGATGTTGCCGTCGGGCAGCACCATGATGTTTTGCGGCTTAATGTCGCGGTGGATGATCTCGTGCTTGTGGGCGACCGAAAGCGCGGAGCTGATCTGCGAGCCGATCTGCGCGACCTTCTTTGGATCGAGGGCGCCGTGGCTCTTGATGCCGCTCTTAAGGTCGGTACCGCGCAGGTACTCCATGACGATGTAGTAGGTATCGCCATCCTTGCCCCAATCGTAGACGCCCACGATATAGGGGGAGGAGAGACCTGCTGCTGCCTGGGCCTCCTGCTTAAAGCGGGCGGCGAAGGTGGCGTCGCCGGCATACTGCGGCAGCATGATCTTGACGGCAACCGTGCGGTCGAGGACCTGATCTTGCGCACGGAAGACGGTCGCCATGCCGCCCGTTCCCACCTTATCCTTGAGGAGGTATCTTCCCCCGAGGACCCTCTGTTCCATTCCTGCTCCTAACTAACTTATTCGCTCAACGATGTGTGTAGTACCGAATGTGTGGCCGCTGGGGCCGTGTGGCGCGTTGCCGCTAGCTCATAGGTCGCGGCGCGCCCCAAGTATCCGCTTCGATCACGGGCATCACGCTCCTTGGGCGGCAAGTGCCGCGGTCAGGACGATGCCGGCGATCTTGGCTGCCTCGACGTCGTGTTTGTCGTAATCCTCCAAGGCCACCGAGATGGCGACCGTGGGTGAATCGTAAGGTGCGAAGCCGACGAACATCGAGTTGACGTTGGTGCCGCCGGTCTCGGCCGATCCGGTCTTGCCGGCGACCTTGACGCCCGGAATCTGGGCATCGGTGCCGGTGCCGGACTGGACAACCGCGAGCATGGCCTGCTTGACCTGATCGGCCGTGGTGGCGCTGACGGCCTGGCCCAGCGAGCGGGATTGCGTGGTCTTGACCACGGTTCCGTCGGGGGCGAGCACCTGGGCCACGAAGAACGGGTCCATGACCACGCCGCTGTTGGCGATGGCCGCCGCTATCACGCAGTTTTGCATGACGGTGGTCTGCGGACCTGGCGTGTGGTCCATGCCGACAGGCTGGCCGGCGCCTGCCCAGGCGGTCTCCCACTCGGTCATAAGCGACGGGTCGGCCATGATGGAAGCTGCGGTGGTCAGATCCTGACCGAGCTTTTGACCGTAGCCAAAGGCGTTGGCAAACTGGACGAGCGAGTTGGCGCCAATCTCGTTTGCCACCTGGCCAAAGACGACGTTGGACGACACGGCGAAGGCCTGCTGCAGGCTGATGGTGCCGTAGCTCTCGTTGGCATAGTTGGTGACCGGTGCGTTGCCGATATCCATGGAGCCGGGCGCCTGGTAGGTGCTAGTCAGGCTGGCGGTACCGGTCTCGAGTGCCGCGGAAAGCGTAACGACCTTAAACGTGGAGCCCGGCGTGTACAGCGCGTCCATGGCGCGATTGTACATGGAGCCGTCCTCGCCGCCGCCCGTCTGCAGCAGGGCATCGATGTTGGTGTTGTCGTAGGTGGGCGAGCTGGCACATGCGAGCACCGCGCCGGTACGCGGGTCGATGACCACTACAGCGCCCTTAAAGCCCTTGAGCGCCTGCTCAGCAGCCGTCTGGATGCGCGAGTCGATGGTGAGCTTGGCGGTGTTGCCCGGCTGGGTCTGGCCCGCGAGCGACGCGATGGCGTTGTTCCAGCTAGAGTAGTCCTTAGAACCGGTGAGCGTGTCGTTCATGACGCTCTCGATGGCGGTGGTGCCATACTGCTGGCTCACGTAGCCAACCACGTGCGCTGCCAGGTTACCGTTGGGGTAGGAGCGTACGTAGGTGCCGTCCTCCTGCTGCAGCGACTCGGCCAGCGTCACGCCGTCGGACGTGATGATGGAGCCGCGCTGGATGTACTTGGAGCGGGCGATGGTGTGGTTGTTGGTCGGCATGTCCTGATAGTCCTTGGCCTTAATGACCTGGACATAGGTGAGGTTGCCGATAAGGATGGCGAACAGCG
Organism: uncultured Collinsella sp.; assembly: GCA_900551365.1. Taxonomy (GTDB): domain Bacteria; phylum Actinomycetota; class Coriobacteriia; order Coriobacteriales; family Coriobacteriaceae; genus Collinsella. Next base: position 4,220 of record URVZ01000066.1, on the reverse strand, counting down.
CCGTAAAGGCGAGCACCGCACGGGTTAGACGGTTGGCGAGCGCCACGCGACCGAGCACACCGGATTCAGGCGTATCGAGCAGGCGACGGCGCATGCGCGAGCCGACGGAATGGCTGCCGCTGCCGTAGGAAGACGAGGTGGCAAAGCGCGAGCCCGTCGGGGCGGCGGCAGATGCGACCTGATCATCGGTGATGGCGGCCATGGTGCCGGTGCCGGTAAGCTCGGCCTCGCGTCCGGTCGCCTCGTCACCGGCACGTAGCAGGAGTGCGACGATGATAAAGCTTGCCAGCAGCGAGGAGCCGCCCTGGCTCATAAAGGGCAGGGTGACGCCGGTCAGCGGGATCAGGCGGGTTACGCCGCCAACGATCAAGAAGGCCTGGAAGCTGATGGCTGCCGTAAGACCGGTGGCGCTAAAGGCGGCAAGGTCGGACTTTGCGCGGGCAGCTGTGGTCAGGCCACGCACGGCAAAGAGCATAAACAGGATGAGCACGGCGCCGCCGCCCAAAAGGCCCATCTCCTCGCCGATAGCCGAGAAGATAAAGTCGGACTCGACGACAGGGATGTTGTTGGCCATGCCGTTGCCGATGCCAACACCGACCAGACCGCCATCGGCAAGCGAGAAGAGCGACTGGACGATCTGGTAGCCCTGACCCTGGGCGTCCTTAAACGGATCGACCCAAACCTGGAAACGCACCTGAACGTGCGACAGGAACTTGTAGGCGCCCACGGCTCCAACGGCTAAGAGCGCAAGGCCGATAACGACATACGAAAAGCGCCCCGTGGCAACGTAGAGCATCAGCAAGAAGATGGTGTAGAACAGCACGGCCGAACCCAGGTCGCGTTCGAAGACGACGACGAGCAGGCACACACCCCACACGGCAAACAACGGCAGTAGCAGTCGCAGGCGAGGGATCTTAAAGCCCAAGATCTTGCGGTTGGAGATGGAGAGCAGCTCGCGGTTCTCGGCCAGGTACCCGGCCAGGAACAGCACGATAAAGACCTTGGCGAACTCGCCGGGCTGGATGGTAAAGCCCGCGATGCGAATCCACAGCTTGGAGCCCGAGATCGTGGTGCCGATAAAGATAGGCAGCATCAGCAGGATGATGCCGATGATGCCAAAGGTGTACTTGTAGCGCATGACCACGTCGAGGTTTTTGACTAGTGCAAGCGTTCCCACCATGAGCGCCACCGAGACAAACAGGATGATGAGCTGTGAGATGGCGAGAGCGGGGGCGAGACGCGTCACGAACGTGATGCCGATGCCCGAAAGTATAAATACGATGGGCAGGATGGCGGGGTCGGCACCGGGCGCCAAGATGCGCACGGCAATGTGGGCCGCGGCAAAGGCGGCAAAGAGGCCGATCGGTACGGCGAGCGTCTCAAAGGAGATAGCGGCGCCCGCAGTGAGCACGTACATCGCATACAGCAGGATGACGGGGAACGCCGAGGCGATGAGCAAGAGCAGCTCGGTGTTGCGGCGACTCATAAGCGGCACTCCCTTTCTAGTTCTTATCGGAGGCTTCGGCCTCGGCGGACTGTTCGGCGGTTTTCTCGGAATCTGATTCGGAGGTCGATCCCTGATTGGTGTTGTCGCGAATCGTTTGCGCGTCGATCACCTGGCGGGTCTGCTCCTCGTCGATCTGGTGGCGGTACTTGGATATCGTGTCCTGCGCATCGTCGATACTTGTTTGCGGAATGCCCGCCTTGAGGCGGTTTTGCGTGTCTTCGGGCAGGTCGGACAGCTTAATGCTGGTTTCGCTCTCGAGCCAGTGGAGCTTGAGTCCGAGCGGCTTGCCGGGCAGACCGCGCCAGACGGCGACATTGCCCTGGTAGGTACCCAGGTAGTATGAGCCGGTGACACCCGTGTAGGCCCAGATGCCAGCTGCCAGCACAAAGACGAGGGCCAGGATGGCGGCGATAGTAATGTTGCGGCGACGCACGCGTTGCGCCTCGCGCATAACGCCATCGTCAACCAGGTCAACGACTACTACGGTCACGTTGTCGTGGCCGCCGGCGGCAAGCGCCGCGTCCACTAGGTTGTCGACGCAGATTTGCGCGGTTGAGGACTGCGTGGCGATGTTCTCGATATCGCTATCGGGAATCATGCTCGAGAGGCCGTCGGAGCACAGGATCAGACGGTCGCCTTCCTCGATATGCAGAGTGAAGTGGTCGGCATACATGGCGGGGTCCGAGCCCAGTGCGCGGGTGATGACCGAACGGTTGGGGTGGACGCGAGCCTCGTCTGCCGTGATCTCGCCGGCGTCCACGAGCTCCTCCACGTAGGAGTGGTCGCGGGTCACGCGGATGAGCGTGCCCTCGTGGAGCAGATAGGCGCGAGAGTCGCCCACGTGGGCGATGGCGAGCGTGTCGTTTTCGATGTAGGCGCAGGTGGCTGTGCAGCCCATGCCGGGCTTGCCCAGGCCGTTCAGGGCCGCCTCGATTACGGCGGCGTTGGCTGCCTCGACGGCTGCGGCCAGGCGTGCTGCGTCGGCGGACTGTGGGGCCGTCTTGGCAATAGTCTCGACGGCGATGGAAGAGGCTACCTCGCCGGCAGCGTGACCACCCATGCCGTCGCATACGCAAAAGAGCGGCGACTGCACCAGGTAGGAATCCTCATTGTGCGGGCGCACGCAGCCAACGTCGGAGCGGGCGCCCCACATAAGTTGCGTGGTGGTGCCGGCATCATAGGTCGAGTCGGTCTCGATGCGCTCCTCGGTCAGGGGCTCAAAGCTCATGGTCGAGCCGGGGTCTTTGAGCTTGGCCTCAACGGCGGCAACGTCGATTTCGGCGGTGTCACCGGGAGAGACGGTGTCGGTCACGGCATTTGATTCGGAATCACCGGTGTCCGGGGAGTCGGGCTCCTCGGACACGCGGGCGGTCGACTCGTCGTCTTGCGGGCTGACGTCTATAGGCTCGAGCGCCGGCGTAGACGCGGGCGCAACCTCGGATGCCGGGGCCATGGGAAACGCCGGCGCGGCGGGCTCGGGTGCCGCAAACACCGCAGCGCTCTCGTTGATTGCCGCGGCGACGGGCTCTGCAAAGTGAGCCGGCGCCGGGGTTGCTTCGGGCGCTGCGGGCTGTTCCGCAGCATGTGCGCCGATGGGCGCTGCCGCGGCATCCTCTTCGTCCTCGTTATCGGCGAGATCCGAAATATCATGCGTTACATGCGAAAGAGGCAGGGAGAACACGGTGTCCTCGGGCTCCACGGGTGTGGAGTCCGCCGGAGCGGCGTGGGCCGGCGCAGCTGCGGCGGCAGCCGGCGCCTCGGTCATAGTTGCGGACTTGTTCTCCTCGTCGATCATCGACGGTTCACCTTCATGACCACGTCGCCAATCTGGACTTCGTCGCCCTCGCGCAGCGTCGCGGGCTCCACGAGCTGGCGGCCGTTGACGAGCGTGCCGTTAAGCGAGTTGAGGTCCTCGATGATGAGCGCCGGGCCCTGCAGCGAAAAGCGCGCATGCGAGGCCGAGACGAACGGTTCGTTGATGCAGATGTCCGAAGATGGCGAGCGACCGACGATGACGGGGCCGAGCATGTCTACGTGGATGCCGCGGATACCGCGCGGGCCCTTGTCCACATCGATCGTCCAAATGGCCGAGTCGCGGCGCTGCCCGCGCACAAGTCCCACGCCGGTCTTCATGACGGCGAACAGGAAGATATAGAGCAGGGCGACCAGGACGATGCGGCCTGCAAAAAGGACGATATCGATGTTCATAAGCGACTATCCCCTAAATTCAAAGGTGCTCAGGCCAAACGTCAGCAGATCGCCGTTGCGCAGCGGGCAGCGCGTAATGCGGCGGTTGTTGACGAGCGTGCCGTTGGTGGAATTGAGGTCCTCGATCGACCAATCCGAGCCCGTAAAGGTGAGCTGGGCGTGGCGGCGCGACACGTTGGGGTCGCGCAGGGCAATGTCGGAAACTGAGCGCTCGCGACCGATGGTCACCTGTGCGGAGGTGATGCTATGGCTCTCGCCGCTCACGATGTCGACGAGCTGGGCGAGCGGGCGCTGCGGGGCGCGAGTGCTCGCCATGTTGGAGGCGATGCCGGCTGCGGCGCCTAGGCCCACGGCGGCACCGGTCGCGGCGGCTCCGCCCATGCCGGCAAGCGCGTCGCGCGAGACGGTCTGCGGCACCGGGATGGGTGCGGCGGCGGGGTCGGGGACGCTAGGCGCGAAGGGGTCTGCCACGGCAAGCGGGTCGGGAGCGGCGGCGCGAGGCGTC
>URVZ01000065.1 GCA_900551365.1 uncultured Collinsella sp. | reverse complement strand
CAGCTGCAGGCTAATGCGGCCGCTGCCGGTGAGCCGCCGTTTCCTTCGCCGGCTCAGATGATTGAGCGTACCTTTGTGGGCAACGTTGCCTTTGAGGGCGATGTGCGTGAGGAGACTGAGGGTTCGCGCGTGATTGCTCAGGCAATCTTGGATGATGACCCGCGTACGCTTTGGCTGCTCAGCTGGGGCGGCATGAATACCATTGTTCGTGCGCTCATGAGCATTGCTGAGCGCTATCGTGATACGCCCGAATGGCCTTCTGTGCAGCAGCGTGTCTATCAGAAGGTGCGCGTGATGGGCGTTGCCGATGGCGTGGGGCAGGACAATTCTTGGCTCGACCATGGGCATGAGCTCTTCCCCGATCTCATCTTTTGGTGTGTGCCCTATATGTATGGCGGCTATGTCGATGCCAAGATGGCTCAGCCCGATACACTGCCGCTGTTCCAGGCTCCCTGGCCCGAACAGAATCTCACGCAGGGCAACGGTCCCCTTATGGCGCGCTATATGCTCTATGGCGATGGCAAGGTGTACGAAAACGAGCCCGAGCGCTTTCAGTTTGGCAAGCATGCGCGCTTGGACTGGGGCCTGGAGGGCATGCCTGCGATGCAGTTTGAGCGCGGCGACTTTATGGCCGAAGGCGACTCAATGACCTATATCCCGCTGCTGCCGTTTGGCCTGCGCGGCATCGATAACCGCGACTTTGACACCTTGCTCGGCCGCATGTTCCTCGACGGGCATCCCCACTCAGATGCACCTGCCGGCTTTGCAGCCATAGGCACGCCCGTCGATGGCAATCCTAATCCCCATCTGCGCGCCTATCAGGAAGACTTCGCCGCTCGTGCGCAGTGGTGCGCCCATGGGCCCGCGGACTGCTCGCATCCGGCGTATGTTGCCGAGGTCACGGGCGACATGAGCGCCACAGCCGGTGAGCGCGTTGCTCTTGCAGCGACCATCGTCGACCCCGATGGCAAGGGCTTCGATGCGCATTGGGATGTCGCCATGGGACCAACGAGCTATGCAGGTGCCCAAGACCTGTCGCTGTGGCAGGAATGCGCGGCGGACGCCACGTTCACCGTGCCCGCCGATGCGCAGCCCGGTGACCGCTTCGTGCTCACCCTCAGCGTGCAGACGCGCACCGAGCGCCCCTGCACCCGCTACGCCCAAGTCGCCATCACCGTCGCGTAGCAAGCGGCGACACCCACATTCGACATGGAGTGTCCCCAACCGCCACTCATTTAAGTACGTCCCCAATGAGTGGCCGAAGACTGCCCCCAACGACTAGTCGTTTAAGAACGTCCCCGATGACTACCCAGAAGTTGCGGTGGAATAGTTCCTGTTGGCCTTCTATGGCCCACATTTAGGAACTATTTCACCGCAAGTTATTTGGGGATGAAAAATGGGCCATGTGTCCCAGTTGTGGAGACCTCTTGAGCCGTCTGGGTATCGTGAAAGATCGCGCACTCCCCCATCATCAAAAGTGACACACGCTACCAGTTGATGGGAGGCAGCCATGGGCTTCTTTGACAAGATGTTCGAGAAGAAAGAGTGCGCGATTTGCGGTACCGAGCTGGGACTTCTAGGTAAGACAAAAATCAATGAAGGCTACCTGTGCAAAGAGTGCGCCGGCAAGCTCTCCCCCTACTTTCACGGCTATCGCTCCAGCACCGCGGACGATATCCGTGAGCAACTCGCCTACCGCGAGGCCAACGCCGAGCGCCTGTCTTCGTTCAACCCCACGCGCACGCTTTCTGCCGGGCGCACCAATATTATGCTCGATGAGGACGCGGGCCTGCTGATCATCACTTCGCAGAGCCGCTGGCGCGACGCCAATCCCGACATCATCGAGTTCTCGCAGGTACTCGGCTGCGATATGGATATCGACGAGCATCGCACCGAGATCTATCGCGAGACCAAGGACGGCGAGCGCGAGAGCTACAACCCGCCGCGCTACGACCTGGATTACGACTTTAATCTGACCATCCACGTCAACACGCCGTACTTCACCGAGATCAGCCTGCGCGTGAACGACTCCACCATCGATCAGCGCGGTTCCATCGAATACCGCGAGGCCAAGCGCCAGGCAACCGAAGTTCGCGACGCCTTGGTGCAGCTGCGTCAGGAAACGCGCGACAGTGTCGTGGCCGCCAAGGCTCCCAAGACCGCGGTCACCTGCCCCTTCTGCGGAGCCACCACCATTCCCGATGCCAGTGGGCGCTGCGAATACTGCGGCGGCGCCATCGGCGCATAGCCTCCGGCAGCGAAAGGACCGATCATGGCCTTCGAGAGCGTCAACTATCAGTGCCCCGCGTGTGGCGGCCCCCTGCATTTTGCCAGTGCCGAGCAAAAGCTCGTCTGCGACTACTGCGATTCGCGTTTTGAAGTCGAAGAGGTCGAGGCCCTCTATCGCGAGCGCCAGGACAAGGCAGACGCCAAAGCCGACGCCGCAGCGGCGGCACCCAAGCCCGCGACCGACGCTGCGGTGCAGGAACTCGCCCAAAACGCCGGCTACATCTGCTCATCGTGCGGCGCCGAGCTCGTGTCCGACGGCACCGTCGCCGTCACCACCTGCCCGTACTGCGGCAACTCCGCCGTGGCGCCCGGTCAGCTTTCGGGCGACTTCTCGCCCGACCTGGTGATTCCATTTAAGCTCGGGCGCGATGACGTCACGGCCGCACTCAAGGAACACTACAAGGGCAAGATCTTGCTGCCCAAGAGCTTTGTCACCGGCAACCACATCGACGAGGTCCAAGGTGTCTACGTGCCGTTTTGGCTCTACGGTGCCCGCGTTGACGGCGAAGTGTACTTTGACGCGACCAACGAGACCGTGACCGAGGAATCCGACCGCACCGTCACGACCACCGACCACTACGATGCCTATCGCAAGGGCAATATCTCGTTTAAGCGCGTGCCCGTCGACGGATCGTCCAAGATGCCCGACGGCCACATGGATGCCATAGAGCCGTTTGACTACGACGCGCTGCGCCCGTTCTCGGTCGCATATATGCCCGGCTACATCGCCAACCGTTACGACGAGGACTGCGAGACCTGCAAGGCGCGCGCCGAGCGCCGTATGGAAGAAAGCACGATCTCGGCCCTGCGCGAGACCGTCGTCGACGAATACGACGATGCCACGGTCGAAAGCAAGCAGCTCGACTACACCTGGGAAGACAGCGACTACGCCCTGTTCCCCGTCTGGATGCTCTCCACCTCGTGGAACGGCAAGAGCTACCTGTTTGCCATGAACGGCCAGACCGGCCGCTTGGTCGGCGAGCTCCCCTGCTCCAAGCCCAAGCTCGCCATCGCCTCGGTGCTGTTCTTTGTGATCGGATTTATCCTCTCCCAGATTCTCTTTATGGGGGAATACGCCTTCGATCCGGATTACCTCACCTTTGATATCGAGGGCATCCTCATCAACATCATCGCGCCGCTGATCATCGTGATTATCGGAGACGTGCTACTGGTAGGCCAGCTCAAGACGGCCAACGAAGCAACCCATGCCGATGAGTATTGTGGCGAGCTCGACCTGACCGAGAAGCACGACACCTTCAGCCACACCGAGACCACCGTTGTCATGAAAGACGACAAGGACGACTAAGCAATCCAACCAATACCACCCGGCCTTTGACGAGAAAGGAAGATCACCATGGGACTCTTGAAAGCTGGATTGGGAGCTGCCGGCGGCGTCATGGCCGACCAGTGGAAGGAATTTATCTACTGCGAATCGATGCCTGCTGACGTCTTGGCCTGCAAGGGCAGCAAGCGCACCGGCGGCCGCAGCTCCAACACGCGCGGCGAGGACAACGTCATCTCCAACGGCTCGGTCATCGCCGTCAACGACGGCCAGGGCATGCTCGTGGTGCAAAACGGCAAGATCATCGAAGTCGCGCTGGAGCCCGGTGAGTTCGTCTTCGATACCGGCAGCGAGCCGAGCGTCTTTAGCGGCAACCTGGGCGATTCCATCAAGGAGACCTTCGCCAATATCGGCAGCCGCTTTACCTTTGGCGGCGACGCGGGCAAGGACCAGCGCGTCTACTTCATCAACACCAAGGAGATCATCGGCAACAAGTACGGCACCGCCTCGCCCGTGCCCTTCCGCGTGGTCGATAACAACATTGGCCTGGACGTCGACATCTCCGTGCGCTGCAACGGCGAGTATTCGTACCGCATCACCAACCCGCTGCTGTTCTACACCAACGTATGCGGCAACGTGACCGATAGCTACACGCGCGACAAGATCGACAGCCAGCTTAAGTCCGAGCTGCTCACCGCCCTGCAGCCCGCCTTTGCCAAGATTTCGGAGATGGGCATTCGCTACAGCGCCATCCCCGGCCACACCACCGAGCTCGCCCGCGCGCTCAACGAGGTCCTCTCGGCCGACTGGCGTGACCTGCGCGGCGTCGAGATCGTGAGCTTTGGCGTCAACTCCATCGCCGCCTCGCAAGAGGACGAGCAGATGATCAAGGACCTGCAGAAGGCCGCGGTCATGCGCGATCCCACCATGGCAGCCGCCAACATCGCCAGCGCCCAGAGCGATGCGATGCGCGCAGCAGCCGCCAACCCCAACGGCGCGATGGCAGGCTTTATGGGCATGGGCATGGCAGGTGGCATGGGCGGCATGAACGCCAGCCAGCTGTTCGCCGCCGGCCAGGCACAGCAGCAGGCCGCCCCGCAGCCGGCTCCGGCTCCCGCCCCCGCACCGGCTCCCGCCGCCGCACCTGCGGCCGGCACGTGGACCTGCAGCTGCGGTGCCACCAACACCGGCAAGTTCTGTCCCGAGTGTGGCAGTCCCGCACCCGCCCCGGCACCGACCAAGTGGTTCTGCCCCAACTGCGGCAGCGAAAACGGCGGCAAGTTCTGCAGCAACTGCGGAACGTCCAGGCCCTAGCCCCTCTACCTGGTAATTGGCGGGGAGGTCCGCCACCCCCGCATTTGCTTCTATGGGTTTCGTTCGATAAAGGAGGACACCATGAAGACAACGTTCAAAAAGTCCGTACTCGCATTCCTGACATGCGTCCTGGCGCTCGCCTTTGCCCTGACGGGCTGCAGCGGCGGCGGCAAGGACCCCAAGGCCAACTTTGTCGGCAGCTGGCAGTACTCGGGTGGAACCTTGGACGGCGAAGAGCTCACCGATGAGTACATGGATATGCTCAAGGAGTGGGGCCTCAACTGTATCCTGATCCTCGACGAAGACGGCACGGGCGTCCTCGACATGTTCCTTGAGGTCGCCGACCTGAAATGGGAGGCCAAGGACGCCACCACCGTAACGATTACCGCCGAAGATGAGTCGCACGACCTGAAGCTCAAAGACGACAAGCTCGTCCTTGAGGTGGACGGCGACAAGCTCATCTTTACCAAGTCCGACAAGGACCTATCCGGCACGGTGAAGAAGGATCGCGAGGCGGCCGAGAAGGAAGAAGAGATCGATGAGGCCGTCGAAGACGACGACGTCCAGAGCATCGAAATCTCCCCCGCCGTCACCGTCGCCGATGACGACCTGTGCACCATCACCATCACCGAGAAGTTCAAGGACGACTGGGGTGACATCGGCTTTGTTGTTAACATCACCAACAAGAGCGACAAGGACCTGACCTTCTACGCTCCCTCCGGCAAGACCAATGTCAACGGCACCATGAAGGACCCCTGGTTCTCGGCTCACCTGATGCCCGGCACCAACGCCACTGAGGAATTCACATTCTCGAGCGGCGAGCTTGACAGCCTTGACGACCTGGTCAACACGACCATCGGCATCGACGCCTACCTGACCGATTCCTACGAGGACGTCGCCTCTTACAGCGCAACCATCGCGTAGCGGCATGTAACATCAGCCGCGGATTGGCGGACACATCCGCGCACACCAGACGGGGCCGCAGGAGTTAATCCTGCGACCCCGCCGTTTTTATGCCGATGCGCGACGAGCTTTAGCGCTCCATGTTGGGAACGATGCTGCCCTCGGTCACCGCGTGCACGGCCAGGCGCATGATGTTGTCGTAGCCGGTCTTGCTCAGGATCTCCGAGATGCGACGCTTGATGGTGCCCTCGCTCATAAACAGCTCGGCCGCGATCTCGCGACGGCTTTTGCCCTCGCAGGCAAGGCGCAAAATCGATAGCTCGACATCATCGAGAGCTGCCGTGCCCGAAAAAATGCTCTCGGGCGGCTTGGGAAACGTGCAATAGCCCGCCAGCGTGGAGCGCATCACGGCGAACAGCTCGTCGATACCGACGTTCTTGTAAACAAAGCTATCGACGCCCGCCTCGCGGGCCTGATCGACAAAGGTGATCTCGGGCATGCCGGTCATGATAATGATGCGGCACTCGGGCAGCTGCTCCTTGATGCGCGCCGCCGCCACGATGCCGTTGGAATCATGCTCGGTGCATACGTCCATCAGTATCATGTCCGGACGCTCCCTGAGCGCGACATCGAGGGCTTCGGAAGCGTCGGCGATCGCGGCGACGACGGTCATATCGGGCTGGTCGCCAACGGAACGCGCCAGGCTCTCGCGCAGGATGGCCTGGTCTTCGACTATAAGGACGCGGATCATGAGCTTCTCCTTTGAGCTGTGGCGCTGGCGTTGAGCGGGATGGACACCGCAAGCGTAAAGGGAGGGACGGCATGGACCTCTAGGCTGCCACCCAGATCTTGTGCGACATGCCTCATACCTGGGATACCCGTTCCCTCGCGATACGATACGGAGGCCGGGGACCCGTCGTTAGAAATCGTCATGTGCGCGATGCCGTCAGCATCCGCCCCCCTCCTGCCACAGGCGCACATGGACCCGATGCGCCTGCGCATGCTTGGTGGCATTGGTCGAGGCCTCGCGAATAATCTGCAAAAATGCGGCGGCGACACGCGCGTCCTCAGGCAGCGCACCCTCGACATCGATCTGCACACTCACCAAGCCAAAAGCATGGACGATATCACCCAGCTGCTCTGCAGGCTCGCTGGCACCGCCACTGCGCAAATCGGCGGCAATTGAGCGCAGCAACGGGTCAATCTGCTCGAGCGACTCGTCGTCCAGGCGCCCCTCCTCCAAATAGCGATGGAGAATGGACAGGCGCTGCCCGATCACATCGTGAACGCGGGCGCGCATACGTAGGTAGGCCGCATTGTCGGCAACCTTTTTAACTTCTTCGATCTGGGACTGGAGCTCTTGGCCCGCAAGCTCAAGTAGGTGGTTTGCTTGCGCCAAGCGGTCGTAGGCGTGTGCGTATTCCGTCACGTCCAGTCCGATAATGCGCTCAAAGAGGCGGCCCGAAACCATAACCTCGTCGTGCACAAATAGGCGAATCTCGGCGGGAGAAATCTCGATCACCGCGCGAGCATCACCAAAACGATCCAAGTTAATCCGCACACGGTTCCTACTGCTTTCGGGCATTTGCATGCTGAGTTTGCGCAGGTCGTTCCATGTGCCGCTCATGTCACCTAGATCGGTGGGCATATGAAGTTCCACTAGGTTTTTGCGCATGCAGCGGTTCATGAGCAGCGGACGGCCCCTCGGGTCCAGATACAGGATGCCCACGGGAATCACGTTGATGGTCTCGATCGTCGAGAACGCGGTGATATCCTCCTGGCGGTTACGGACGTCCATCAAGAGCGCCGCGATGGAACGAAACAGGAAAAACGCTCCCTCTGCGATAAGGACAACGGTCCACGCCGAGCCCATGGCAAAAACCACCGGCGGCGTCACGGCGACAACGAGCAACAGTTCGGCCAGCATGACGAGGCGACGATAGTGCACCATAAGCACCACGCCGTAGGCAAAGATCACGGCATTGAGCCACAGCGATCCGCCCATTGCCCTGGCGCAAACGTCAAGCGGCGCCACCAGATACGAGCCAGACGACGCGAATAAGATGAGCGCCGAAATCATCAGGTGAAGCACAAGGCTCGCCTCGTAGGCGCAAATCACCTTACGGTTATAGGACGAACGGCGCGATGCGATGAGCGGGACGTGGATCGTCTGCAGACACGCAGCCAGGGCAAAGACAACATCGAGCGCAACGATTTGGGGAAGAATGAGCGAAATCTGCATCGTCACTCACCCGCCCTCGGCATCAAGACGATCATGCGCAGCTGGCCGGGCTCGCCCTCAAGGCGGTATGCCACGTTGCGCCCTTGTAGAGCGCTTTCGAGCTCTTGCGCAGCGGGCGTCTGCGAAAGATCTGCATCATCGTTGGAAAAAAGCGCGGCACGCAGCTCGACACTGCATCGGTCATGATCGCCCAAGTGATACATAAGCGCCGGATGGTCGGTGGTGTAGGCAAAAAACGCAAAGTCATACACGCAGTCGTACAGGGCGCTTACCGTACTGGCGTGCATCGGGCGCCGTATGGTGATAATCGAGGCGCAATCGATATCGATGGTGCGCAGGTCGCTTGCGAGCTCGTTGGCAATGAGCTGAATGCGGTCGCGATCAAAACCGCTCTCCCCGTGCTGTGCCAACGTGAGCGACCCCTTGCGCTTGCAATAGGCGACGAGCATCTTGGCGCGCTGCAGCATGCGGTAACGCTCGTGCGAAGACGATTCATCGGTCAACGGCGGTAGCGAGCTCAGCAGGTCGTACATCCCTTCGAGCGCGCGGGCAAGCGCCTGGTCCACGTCTTGGACCAGCAAGGTCTCGGCCTCTTGGTCTGCCAGGTGCGTCTTAAGGTCGTAGTCGGCGGCGAGCAGCTCATTTTGACGCTGCAGCTCCATACGACGATGTGCCAGTTCACGGTTAAGCTCGTTGAGATCCGACACGTCTTGGGCAAGCAGGGCCGATCCGCCCAGCAGTGGAAAGGCACGGCACATCACATCGGGATCGGACGCCACGACAAAGGCATGGGCGCGGCTGTGCGCCTGGGTCCGCAACTCCTCGCGCACGCCCACCGGCATTGGCTTTGACACTGGCGTGGCATAGACTTCCTGCAAGTCGCGCGTTAGAACTTTGAGGTCAAGCGGCAAGGTGTCGAAAATGCCGGCGATGTCGTGATATGACGGAACGACACCGCAATCGAGACAGATTTCCATCGCCACCACGCACAAGACGCAATAGACGAGCGAGAAGTTGAGCCTCCATGCCCAGGGCACGCGCAACGCATATGAGATGGCAAAGAACGCGCCGCCCAGCAGCACGAGCGCCGCCGTGCCCGAGAAACGTTGGATGCGAAAGGACGAGGACCGGCCCACCAGGATAAAAAAGGCCACAAAGTTAAAGGCCGTCCACACGAGGACGGCGAAATAACCCCAGCCGTACGTGTAATCGTTGCTCCAGGTGTCGCTTGTACGGTCAAAGTGGAAGACCTGCTGGTGAAAATCGTTGGTGAGCACAAATCCGATAAGCAGGATAGCCATAATCCACAGCGCAGCGCAGTAGCGGCGACCCAGGCGGTGTTGCTCCAGGCCCGCAAGGCGCAGACCACACAACTGGTAGAGCAGCGGAATGAGCGTCATGGGCACGTAGTACAGGTACCACAGCACGGTGGCATAGAACGGCGTGAACGACTTGTACTTGAGAATGACTTCGATCATCCACAGGGCGCAGATGGTGGCGATGGCAACAAGACGGCGGCGCAACACATAGTCCAAACAGCGCAGATAGACCGATACGCCCCAGATCG
>URVZ01000064.1 GCA_900551365.1 uncultured Collinsella sp. | reverse complement strand
ATCAACTACCAAAATGCGCTCGTTCATGCGTGCTCCTCTCGCGCTCCATTATGCCCGAGGCAGTGTGCGCCACACACAACAAGCGCGGGCGATTAAGTCGACCTTAAGCACCTATATGTCCGTTCGGGCGCAGACATGGGCCGCGCACGCCCGCGCACTGATTGTCCGCGCCGGTAAACGATATACTTTGAACTCTAAAGAGACCATCCCGTCGAAAGCGAAATCTGTGAAGACCCTTAGTTCTCTTGTAAAGCGCTCCGCGCAACTGACCACCGGCATTGCCTGCGCTCTCGCCCTTGCTGCCGGTGCGCCGTCTATCGCCAATGCCCAGGTGCTTACGACCGATATCGTTTGCGGTAAGACCGCCGACGCCCGCGGCATCACGGCCGATAATCTGCCCGATATCGATGCGACCAACGCCATCGTCATGAGTAAGGACGGTTCCATCTATTACGCCCGCAGTGCCGACGAGCAGGTCAAGATCGCCTCAATCACCAAGGTCATGACCGCAATCTTGACCATCGAGAACTGCAAGATGGACGAGAAGGTCACGGTGAGCAGCGCCGCGGCAACCGTGGGCAATTCGACCGCCGGCCTGCTCGAAGGCGACGAGCTCACAGTGGAACAGGCCCTGCGCGGTCTGATGATTCCCTCGGGCAATGACGCCGCCATCGTGCTTGCCGAGCATGTGGGCAAAAAGATCGACCCCAAGACCAAAGATGCTGAGGCCACGTTTGTCAAGGCCATGAACGAGCGCGCTAAAGAGCTCGGCTGCACGGGAACTCTTTTTGAGAATCCGCACGGTCTGGACTTTGATGAGTGGGCCGGCGACATGCACTCGACCGCGCACGATGCGGCCCTGATGATGCAGGAAGCAATGAAGAGCGATGCGTTCCGCGAGATCGTGGCGAGCGATGATTCCTGGATTGAGGTTACAGGCGCCGATGGCTCCGACCACTCACATTCAATGGATACGCACAACGAGCTGCTGGGGCAGGACGGCAATATCGGCGGCAAGACCGGCACTACCGACGATGCCGGCTACTGCTTTACGGCAGCCTACGACCGCGATGGCGACGAGACCTATACCGTCGTTTTGAACTCCAGCACCAACGACCAGCGCTTTGCCGACACGGCCGCCCTTGCCAACTGGTACTACGGCCACAAGGTGACGGTTGCGATCGCCAACACGCAGGAAAAGACCGCCAACGGCAATCCGCTCATCGCGCGCATAAGCCAGACCGACTGGACGGACAAGACGATCGACGCCACACTCGCCGATCCCGCAGCTCAGGCGACCATCTTTTCGCTTGCCGGAGAAGTAACCGAAAAGGTTGCCTACGATGACCTTTCGGGCACGGTGCATGTGGGCGACAAAGTAGGTAGCCTCACGCTCAAACAAGACGGCATCAAGGTCGTTGTCACGGATTTGGTTGCCGATGAGGAAGGCTCGGGGCCGAATCCCATTGAATGGCTTCTTGTGAAGCTCGACCGCCTGAGTCGTCGCATCGAAAACCGTCCGCTTGCGGCAGAAAGCGAAACCGTAGCCAAGGCACCCGAGGTGTAGGATCGAAGAACAATACGCTCGCTGAAAGGAGACGTCCGAAAGGATGCCTCCTTTTTGAGGGTTCGAATCCCCAGCCGCCATTCTTGATAATAAAAAAGGGCCCCAAATGGGACCCTTCTACAAATTCATACTGGCGGAGAGCTGGGGATTCGAACCCCAGATGCCCTTTTGGGGCATACTCGCTTAGCAGGCGAGCACCTTCGGCCTCTCGGTCAGCTCTCCGTAACAGCCGTTCTATAGTAACCAAACAGCCGAAGTTGAGCAAGAGGGAATTTTCTAATTGCCTAGCGGCCTTTCCTCCTTGCAGTTTTCGCCCCTACCCCAGCGAGCGATTGAGGGAGCCGAGCTCATCGTTGCCCATGGTGCGCCACATTTGGAAGATGCAGACGCGCGCCAGGAAAAAGAAGCCGCTATCGACCAACTGCACGGCAGCATCCGCCAGCTGGTTGGCCACGGCGGACACGGGAGGCAATTCAAGCCCAGCCTTGCGGATGGTCTCGACGGCCTCCTCAAACGTCGGAGGCTCATTGACACCCATCTCATTCATAAGGCCCTGCATTTCCTCCAGTGCGTTGCTACCCGACTCCTCGCCGCGCGGTACCAGGCGGTAGCATGCCAGCGCGAGCTCGAGCTGGTCGCAGTTCCAATAGGCAAACGCCAAGCGATAGAACAGATAACCGATTGCGGAACGGTCGCTGGCAATGCGCAGGCCGTGGCGCGCCACCTCGATAATCTCGTCAAAGCGTTCCAGGCGCGCCAACACGTTGATGAGCGCAAAGTGCGATTGCATGGACGAGCGAGCCAGATCGTAAAGACGACGCACCTCGGGCAATGCCCGTTCAAAATCCTCCTGATCGGCGTAATAACTGCAGATCTCGTGCTGAGCAAAGTAGAGCGCGTCGGGAGCGCGCAGGATGCGCACCGAGCGATCTTCCTCCATTACCGGCAGCACCATACGCACCAGCTGGTTGTCGCAAAACTGCGTCTGAACCGGACCCGTTGCCAAAAGCTCGGCGACGGCGCACTTTGCCTCCAGCTCCTCAACAAGACGGGAGAAGCCCTCAAACGCACTTGCATGGTCAACTTTTACCTGCTCGCGCAACTCAACGACGCGCGCCACATACGGGTCATCGTCCTCCTCCATGACCTCTAGCTCATCAGCCGTATCGGCAAGCAGCAGGTCGCGCAACGCCGGCGGCAGCGAACGGTGGTCGTCACGCGGGCGAGCGTGAACCTCCGCAGGCTCAATCGCATCCGGTGCGTCCGACTCATATGCCTCAAGCATGCGCTTGCACGGCATATCGTCCATGTCCATGCTCTCAAGATCCTTGGCGACAGGCACGCAATCGGCCAGATAGGCCGCGCGCCCAAAGAAATACGTTGCGACAACGCGCTCACCCTGCTCACTGTCGGGAGCAGCAATCTGCACATAACAGCGCGTGATGCAGGTGCCCGCGGCAAAACACGCTGCCGCAAGCGTGAGTGCCACGCGCGCATCGTGCTCCGCGGCCCAGATCGCGCGCGTGTCCTCGTCCAGCTCGCGCCAGGCGTCATCTTGAGCGTCGTATTCACGTTGCGGCATGGCATCAACGACAGAGCGTCCAAACCGAACGAGCATAATCCCCTCGGCAACGTTTGCCCGATAGGTATAGTCGAGCCGCGTGACCACGTTAAGCGCCTCGACAATGCGCGCGAAGCGGGTACGCACATCCCACTCACCGCCCGGCCGGCAAGCCACCGTACCCGGTTTGCCCCACGGGTTATCGCTCGAGGCCGTATCGAGCAGTCGGGGAACATCGTTGGTCGTCTTGGCGATATGCCACGCATCAAAGAGCGCGCAGCCCTCAAGACTCGGCGAGGATGCCGCAGGGACCAATCCGGCCCCGATGCGCTCAAGGATGCCGGAGAGGCGGTTGAGACGGCACTCGATGGCAAGCAGCATGTCAATCTCGTCCTGGTCCAACAGGCTACGATCAAAATTGAGATAGAAAATCTTTGAGCGATCAATGCGAGCCAGGCTCATCTCGGACTTGGCAGCGATGGTGCGCAGGCGGGGCAAGTCAATTTCGCTCATAAGGGCGGCGGCATAGCGCTCGATACCGCTCGGATTCTCGGCATGGTCAACGCGGTAGAGCAGCGTCTCGATAGCATCGGGGAGCGGTGCCGTGTTAAAGCCCAAAAACACCTCGACCGGCTCGGGCAACTTTACGAGCTTGATCTTGTCGACAACGTTTTGCATGTCCGCATCGAGACCGTCGGCGTCCGCCGTGTTCGCAACAGCGCTTTCGGAGTTGGCAAATATCACGTAGCGCAGGAACATCGATGCCATGAACTCGCCGTAAGGAAGGGAGCGGGCCGAATTCCATGTATCGTGATCGGACTGCTCGCGCATGGGGCCTTCGGGAGAGCCGACGGTTCGCGCGCACGTACGCATTGCACCGCTGGCTTCCCTTACCATAATCTCACCAATACTGGAATCCGACTCGTCAAGGACCAGTTCCATGTCGGGATCGTTGGGCAGCGGAGCCTCGCTAACGGGGCGGTCCACCTTGTACACCTCACCCGAAACGCTTACGTAGCCCAAAAGCGACACATGACTTTTGCCAACGAATTCGACGACATAACAAGATTCATGCTGGTCCTCGCCAAAGAGTTTCCAGACCACGCCATATGAGCGTCCCGCAGGCTGCTCGGGCATCGCCGGAAAGCGCTTCTTGGGATCGAGAAACCTGAGCCTGTATGTCGGACGCTCTGCCACGAAGTATCACCCTGATCGGTCGTTGAGAGAAGAAGTGGTCGCGGATGGGCCGCGACACCTACTCGGAATCTTACACGAGTCGACAGGAAATCGTCCGCTTCACGCCCGCGCCTCGACCGAGGTTCGAATCCGTGCGGTGCCGGCGTAAAAGAAAAGCCCCCGTTGCCGGAGGCTTCAAGTTCAATTGGTGCGGCGTATAGGATTCCGCGCATCCGCTGCGCGGATCCGCACCGGCTTCGCCCGCCTGCCGGCGTGCTCGCCCGCGGGCTAAAAACGCTCCGCGTTTTCTTTACGCCCGCGCCTCGACCGAGGTTCGAATCCATGCGGTGTTGCCATAAAAGAAAAGCCCCCGTTGCCGGAGGCTTCAAGTTCGATTGGTGCGGCGTATAGGATTCGAACCTATGACGTTCTGATTCGTAGTCAGACCCTCTATCCAGCTGAGGTAACGCCGCAGCGCAAGACATATAAAACCACTTTAGCTTATTGGAGTCAAGCTCAATCTCAAACTTTTTTGTGGAACGCAGTTTTGTCATGCTGCTCCGCATATACCGCCGTTCCCCGTACGATCGATTGGCTTTTCGATCACGTCAAACTTGGCATCAAGTTCCCTCAGGAGCGATCTCACCCGCTGGGCACAATCATAATCGGCAAACGAGATGCTCAGCATGCGCGCGACCTGGTTGGAAGTCCCAACTCCATAGAAGTGCTCCAGCGCCACAAGTCCCTCGTGCATCACAAAGGTCTCGACCACATGCGGCGACTCCTCAAAGCACCATTGTGTCAACGGACCCTCACTCGTCTGTCGAACCACCAGGCCACCCATGCCAGACGGCTCACACGTTACAAGCAGGTACTCCCCACCCTCGTCGCTCTCAAACAAAACCACCCGATCATCAAACAGCTCCATCGCGTCCCCTTTCTCTCGCTCTTATTTAGCAAAAGCATAGCAGGTAGATGGCTGTATACAGAACAGTTGTTCGTGTGTTTTCTATTGAGCTGTCCGCACGGCATGGTATGGACCTGCGCACGAAATAGGGCACCCCCGAAGGAGCGCCCTTGCATATCCCCTATGCAGCCAACTTACGCGACCGGCTCGATCTTCTCGAGACCACCCATGTAAGGACGCAGAACCTCGGGGATCGTGATGGTGCCGTCGGCGTTCTGGTAGTTCTCCAGAATAGCGGCCATGGTGCGGCCGGCCGGCAGGCCGGAACCGTTGAGCGTGTGCAGGTAGCGCGAACCCTTGAAATTCTCGGGGTCGCGATACTTGATGTTGGCGCGACGGGCCTGGAAGTCGCCGCAGTTGGAGCAGGAGCTGATCTCCTTGTAGGCGTTGTAGCTCGGCAGCCAGACCTCGACGTCGTAGGTCTGACGGGCAGAGAAGCCCAAGTCGCCGGTGCACAGGCTAATCACGCGATACGGAAGGCCCAGCTGCTGCAGCAGATACTCGGCCTCGGCGGTCATGCTCTCGAGCTCCTCGTCGGACTCCTCCGGCTTAGCGAACTTGACCATCTCGACCTTGTCGAACTCGTGCTGACGGATGATGCCGCGGGTGTCGCGACCGGCGGAACCGGCCTCCTCGCGGAAGCAGGGGGTGAAGGCGGTGTAGCGGCGCGGCAGAGTGTCGGCATCGAGGACCTCGCCGGCGTGTAGGTTGGTAAGCACGACCTCGGCGGTGGGGATCAGGAAGTTGTCGCCCGAGACGTGATAGGCGTCGTCCTCGAACTTTGGCAGCTGGCCCGTGCCGAACATGGTCTGACGCTTGACGACGATGGGCGGCCACCACTCCTTAAAACCACGGCTGGTGTGCGTATCGAGGAAGAAGTTGATGAGGGCACGCTCCAGGCGGGCGCCGGCGCCACCGAGAACGGTAAAGCGGCTGCCGGAGAGCTTGTTGCCACGCTCGAAGTCGAGGATGTCCAGATCGGTGCCCAGATCCCAGTGCGGCTTAAAGTCGAAGTCGAACTCGCGCGGGGTGCCCCAACGACGGCGCTCGATGTTCTCGTCCTCGTCCTTGCCGTACGGGGTAGCCTCGCACGGAATGTTGGGCAAGTGAGCCATGAAGTCGTACTGCTCCTGCTCGAGGGCGGTACGGCGCTCGGCCAGACCGTCAATCTTCTCGTTGACGGCACGCACGGCTTCCTTGGCGGCCTCGGCCTCGTCCTTCTTGCCCTCCTTCATCAGGGCGCCGATCTTCTTGGACTCGGCATTACGCGTGGCCTGGAGCTCCTCGACCTCGGTGATGACGGCACGACGCTCATCGTCGAGCTCAAAGAACTTCTCGCGATCCCAAGACGTCTGGCGATTAGCCATGGCGGTATCGATGGCATCGGGGTTCTCGCGAACAAACTTGATATCAAGCATTAGATCCTCCGGCGATATACATTCCATTTAGGTTGCAACCTTGTACATGTATGGGCAAGTATATACTTATGAGCGTTTACGACCCAACTCAACTACGCAAGAAGGCACCCAATGGACGCAGTTTTTTCCTTTTTGTTTGGCACCCGCACCGGTTTTGCCATCCTTTTCGCCGGCGGCATCCTGCTGTTTGCGATTCTTGCCTTTGTAATGGAGAAGCGCACCCATAAGATGTATGTCGACCGCGGCCCCAAATCCGAGGACGAAGAAGACAGCTTCTGGGACTAACCCGCCAAAAAGGGACAGGTTTATTTTAGTCGGTTTTATCCGGGCAAACGCAAGCGCCCCGCAACTGGAATTGAGCCAGTTGCGGGGCGCTTTTCGCTAAAAGGACAAAACCGCAGGAAAAACCTGCCAACATAAACCTGTCCCTAAATAGCAGGTTTTACTGGAGGGTTGCGTCGATTGCCTTGACCAGGGCGCTGCGCATGCCGGCGTCCTCGAGCGCGACGACGCCCTTGATGGTGGCACCGCCGGGCGAGCACACGGCATCCTTCATCGCTGCGGGATGCTGACCGGTTGCGAGCTGCAGCTTTGCCGTACCCAGCACCATCTGGCTCACAATGCGATAGGCATCGGCACGCGGGATACCGTGCTTGACCGCCGCATCGCCCAGGGCCTCGATTGCCATAGCGACAAATGCCGGAGCGCAACCACCCACCGTGCCGCCCACAAACAGCAGGCTCGTATCGAGCTCGACCACCGCACCGAGCTTGCCAAGCAGATCAAGCACCACTGCGCTCTGCTCATCACTAAGCGTGGAAGCCTTCTCGCAAGCGATGACGCCCTCGCCCACCGAAACCGGCGTGTTGGGCACCGTCGAGATATGCGCGACGCCCGGCAGGACCTGCTCCCACTTGGCACTGTCCCAGGTCCAGGCAACCGACAGAACGACCTTTTTGGCAAGAGCATCCTTGAGCGGGGCGAATACCTTCTCGATCATGTACGGCTTGACCGCAGCGACCACGATATCGGATGCGGCGACAACCTCGGCGGCATCGTGGCAGGCGACCATGCCGCGCGCCTCGCAGCGCTCAACCAGTGCGTCGTAGCGACCCGCGCAGGCGCACATGTCGCTCGCAGCTACACCGGCAGCGATCCAGCCATCGGCCATAGCGCTCGCCATATTGCCAAAACCGACAAATCCAATCTTCATATCGCATAGTCCTTTCAGACACATTCCTCAAAACGAAAGGTATTGTCCCACGCCATTGTTTCGTATTGCCGACCTATTTGTGATACGGCTCGCCACGGCTGATCTTGCAGGCACGGTAAATCTGCTCTAGCAGCACCACACGCGCCAGGTTATGCGGCAAGGTAATGCGTCCAAAGCTGAGCATCTCGTCGGCTCGTGCGCGCACGTCATCACTCACGCCGTCCGATCCGCCGATCACAAAGGCAATGTCGCTGCTGCCTCGCAGCATAAGATCGTCGAGCCTCGCCGAAAACTCCTCGCTCGAGCGCTCCTTGCCCTCGATAGCCAGCAGGATCACATGCGCTCGAGATGGCAAGGCGGCAAGAATCGCCGCCCCCTCCTTGTCGCGCGCGGCATCCACGCCGCCCGCCTTAGCCGGGTCGATATCGGCCACCTCGCGGATATCAACCTTGGCATAGGCACCTAGGCGCTTGGCGTACTCAGCGCACGCGTCCTTCCAAAAGCGCTCCTTGAGCTTACCGACGCAAACGACGGTGTATTTCACGCGCGTCTACTCCTTCGAATCGTTTTGAACTTTGCCGGCGGCCAGCATCTGCTCGAACATCGAGGCCGACTGCGAAAAGTCGCTCGGCAGCACGACCGTCGAGGTTTTACCCGTGCGAGCGAACTCCGTCATCATCTCGGACCACTGCGTAAACATGAACAGTTGGTTGGCCTCGTCATTGCCGACACCCGTCTCCTGGATGATCTCGAGCGAATCTTTGATACCCAGCGCGATGGCCTTGCGCTGGTTGGCGATGCCCTCGCCCGCCTTTTCCATAGCCTCAGCCTCGGCGGTCGCCTCGGTGACGCGCTTGATGCGGTCTGCCTCAGCGAGCTCCTGTGCCGCAGCGCGCTTGCGCTGGGCGGCGTTGATGTCGTTCATGGAGTTCTCAACCTCGGTCGGCAGTGCGATTTTGGTGATGAGCGTCGACACGAGGGTGAAGCCGTAGGCGGCCATCTGCTCGGAAACGGTAGCGTTGACATCCTTGGCGATGTCGTCCTTCTTGGCAAAGACCTCATCGAGTGTGTAGACGGGAATCGAAGAGCGCAGGGCGTCGGTGATGAAGTCACGCATCTGGTCGACGGGCTCCTGCAGCATATAGTAGCTCTTGTAGATGCCCGAATCTGCCGGGCCGGCGCCCATGTCATAGCTCACGTGGTACTGAGCAGAGACCTCAAGGCCGATGGTCACGTTGTCCTGGGTCTTAACGTCGATGCCAAAACCGTTTTTCATGGTTCGCAGACTCACCGTGGCGGCCTTGCGGTCGATCACGGGCACCTTCATGTGGAAGCCCGCGTTGACGATGCGGTTAAACTTGCCCAGACGCTCGATGATCACGGCATGCTGCTGTTCAACGACGTAGCAGGCGTTGGGAAGCAGCAGCAACAGAATGATGATGGGAATCAAAAGGCTGGTAAGGGCAGCGATGATACCGGACAACAGCATGGTCTCTCCTCTGATAGGCACACGTTGGCATTAGGATACCCGCACGAAGCAGCTGTGTGACACCAACAAGAGGACCCGTGGTCAAAAAAGGCCAAATATGAGTACTGTTGCAAATCCAGTCACATTATTTTACGGCAAAATAGTGCCTTGATAATGTACAGCTAGGTAGCGCGCAGAGATGTGGTGTAAGAGGCGGGGCATGCCCCGCCTCTTCTCTTT
>URVZ01000063.1 GCA_900551365.1 uncultured Collinsella sp. | reverse complement strand
TAGCCCAGCCCACAGACGATTCCAACCAACACGAAATCCATCGAACAATCGTTCGGAGTTCGATGGAGATTCGTTTACTCGGACAAAACCGAGTCGGCTCTGTCCGAGTAAGTTTGAAGACGGCCGAATGTGTCTTGCTGCGTTTGCGGTTGGATACGCTGTCGAAGACGTGTCGTGCGGATTGTTGGCGAAAAGACGCCGTGCCAAGCTCGAGGCAGAACTCAACTCCTCTGACGACATCTAATGCGCAATGGGCTGGCTCTGGGTATCCAGAACCAGCCCCTTTTGGTGTTCGATGAGCCGAGTCGGCGTCTCTCGCAAAGGTAATTTAGGAGCTAGCGAGGCCTATCCGAATTGATCTCATCGGCGGTGTCGTTTTCGAGCGCCGTGCGGCGGGCGCTGTAGGCGACAAGGCCGGCGCCAGCTGCGGCGAGTGCTGCAGCGGCTGCCATGAGGGGAGCGTTGACATCGCTCGTGCCCGCAAGCACGCCCGCTTTTCCGGAATGCTTGTTATTGCCGTGATCCTTGCCGCTGCCAGAGCCACTGCCGCCACCGGAGCTGCTTCCGCCGGAGCCGCCGCCCTCGTCGGTACCGCCGCCACTCGAGCCGCCATCGTCGTCTGCTGTCATCGGGGCGTCGTGAAGTTCTGTCGTATCCGCGCTGTCGCATACGCCGACCTGAACTTCTGAGCGTTCGCATGCCGCGTCGGGCACATGAAGCTCGTGCAGTACGGCACCCAGCGCCGAGTTTGCGCCCGGTCGAATTTCCTCGAGCGTTACGGGATCGAGCGCCACCAGCTTACGCGCCTTCGCATATAGCGTTACGCGTTTGCCCACCTCGTCGCTCCAACTCTCGGGGATGGCGAAGCTCATGCGGAACTGTGCCGTGCAACCCGGTGCCAGCACGGCGTTGCCACTGTCGGCTACCAGCGGGTGCGTTGCAAAATGTGCGCCCAGCGTCTCGAGCGTGTACTTCACGTGTGTCATGTCGTTGGCCGAAGCGTCCTCGGCAAGCTCTGGATCGTAGATCGATGCCATGCGTGCGTTCACTCCGAACCCGATGGATGCGCTGGAGAACGGCTGACTGGAGCCCTCTCGGTACAGATCGATCGTGCCGGCGGTCAGCAAGGTGTTGCCGTCGTTTCGCACCGTGACCATGAAGGATTCGCCTGCTGCTCCGGGCACCACCGCGCCCGAGGTAGCGACCGCGCCCGTCGGAGTGGCACACGCCACCAAGGGCACTTCGATGCCGTGTAGTTCTGCCTCGCTCTTCTCCGCGCTCACAATGTGCGTGGCGAGCGCGGAGAGCATGCTCCCCGACGTCAAAAATGTCGTTATCTGATCGACGGGATGGTCCAGCTCGCACATCACGAACGGCTCCGTGAACAGATCGCCTGCCAAGGTGCTGGCGAAGATGCGGAAGTGCTTGCCCATCACTGCTACCGGGTTGCCTTCTTCGTCGTAGGTTTGTCCCACTTTGCCATCGGTGTTCTCTACATAGAGCACGCACCTGCCGTTGTTGCTTACGCTAAACGATGCCGGGCCGCAGCCTGCGGCACCCACGGGCTGCGTTGCAAATACCGATGCGCCTCGCGTCCAAGTAATATGCTGCAGTTGCTCGTTGACGGTAGCCAAAAAGCCCGTGTGCTGCGGCCACGGCACCGCGTGGGGTACTGTGGCATCTGGCGACATAACGCCCCAGCCCGCAATGGACTGGCCGATCACGGCGTACGATGCACAGCCACAACCGCCTGCGGTCTCGTATGCAACGGGCACCACCATTTTGCCGTTGATATTCTCGGGCGCGCCGAGCTCGATGCTCGACGGTGCCTGCGGAAAGCGGAGAACTTGGCGGAACGTCAGGCTGTCGCCCGAAACGTCCGACCACAGGGTAAAGCACTCCAGCGCAACCTCGGCCTCGCTGCCGAGCGCCTTTTCTGCGGTGGTTCCGCGGCGGTGGAGGTAGGCGCCCGACAGGCGCCCGTTGACAAGTGTCTTGCCCACCGTGATGCGTGGGCACTGCAGGCAATGGTAGCCATCCTCCTGAAGGCGGCCGCGCGAGATGCTGCGCCACGACGTGTGCGATACCACGCGAACTCCGTCGTTGCTTATGCGCAGGCGCACAACGGACAGTATGCCGGCTGTGCTTGCCATATCGAAAAGGGTGTCGTCGCCGGCGGGGCGCTCGCCCGAGACCAGCAGCACGTAGGCGTCCTGGTTTCCTCTTCCGTCCGTATATTCCACTACGTCGAAGTCGTAATCGTATATGCTGTCGCGCTCCACGTCGCCCTCGCCAAACCCAAGGGGAAAGTCCACAGGCGTGGGAGCGGACCACGTTCCGTTTGCCTTTGTGTGTACCACCAGGCGCGAGCGACCATTGTCGCCGTAGCGCACCGAGGCGATACGGAACAGGCATTCTACGCCGGCAATCATTGCCAGCTTCATGTGGGCTTCGCTGGGCACGCCAGCAAACAGCACGTTGTCGCTCGAGGGCTTGATGCCGCCACGCTCGTCCTCCGACACGCCGGCAGAATCGGCGTTCGGGTCGGCAGCGGTGTTCGTTGCCTGACCGATGTAGGTGTACTCATACATCGGCGCGGCGTTTTCGTCGTTCTCCATCAGCACGTGGACGAAATGCTCGATCTGTCCCGTGTCGTCGCTTTCTGCATCCGCCTCGAGCTCAATGCGCGTGACCGCTTGATCCCAATCGCGCACGACAGGCGCGGCGTTTACGGCAGTGGCCTTAACCTCGGCGCGTGCGAGCAGTTCGGCGTTGGTGACGATGGTGGCCGATGCGATAAATTGCGGCACGCCGCCCGCCTCAATGTTGCCGGCCGAGCCGAAGCAGGCATCCAGCGTATAAGGCGTATCTCCATCCAATGCGAGCTCAGAGCGCTGGAGCCCATACTGGTCGCCATTGTTCACCGACATATTCCACGAATCGATGAGTGTGGGCCACGACCCCGACCAAGCCTTGGTGGTCCACTTGAACATTACGAACTGGAGTATCACGTCGACATCGACGTCTGCACCTACACGCAGCCGCGGAAGCTGGTGTCCATCTGCCTTTTCGTACCCAATGAACAGCGTGAGGGATGCGGCGCCGCGCACGGCAGACGAAGCGACGCCTGCAACGCCGGCGCCAAAGGTGACGGCAAGCCCGATCTGGATGGTGAACGAGCCCGACGTGTTTGAATAGTCGAGCGAAATGTTTTTAAAAAACGCCGCGCCGCTGCCGTGCGTGTGGGCACCCACGGCGAGCGCCAGTTTTGCCAGCACCCAGGGGTTGACGTTTAGGAAAAATGGCACCGGTCCTAGGGTAAACTGCTCGGTCCAATTGAGGTCGGTTCTTACCTGGAAGAGGGCCTTAATATTGCCGTATGCGGGGTCGTTGTTGTTACCCCAGGTTTTGCCCACCCAATCGTAGGCGAGCGAGCCGTACAGCTGTGTGGCGATATCCATCGTGAACAGCGGCGTGCAATGGTGGCGAAGGAGCTTGGTGTTTCTTGGATCGGTGCCCGAACCGGCACTCATCCTCTTGTACTGATTCCACTTCCCCTCCATCTCGTCGAGGTAGCGGTTTGCCTGCTTGGCGCCCGACTCGCGCGGCGATTTCTTCCAGTATTCCGGATCAGGGTTGCCCGAATCGTTCATATAGCTAGCTGGTTTGTACCCTCCGCCAAACAGCACGTATCCAGCAAACGAGAAATCGAACAGAATGGGAAATGTGGGCATCCAGCACGTGAACTTATTGCCGCCGATACCGGGAAACGCCGCGGGGAAATCAAACGGAGTGATCTCTTGGTCCATGGTGGTGGGAATGATGGTGGTCGAGCCCGATTCCGCCTTTGCGGCCGGCGCGGTGACAACGGCCATAGGGGATGAGAGCGTGTAGGTTTTGCCCTGGTAGTCGAGCATAAAGCGCAGCTTGCACCCTTCCTCCAGAAGGCCCGAAGCTGCATCGAGGAACGTGTCTTCGAGCGTGAACGTCGCCAGATTATCCGCGCCCGATGCGCTGGCCTTGATCTGGCCGATCTGCGTGACGGTTTCGGTTGAGCTGCCCGCAGAGGGCATCACTTTATTGATATGCAACGTTGCCTGCCCGCCCTGCGGCAGATGAGCCTGCACGGTAAAAGCGTGCGTGTCGGGCTGGTCGTTTGCTGCTTCGTCCGCTGGCATTGCCATAAACGTGGCGTCGGCGTACTGGATGTCCCATTCGTCGAACGTGAGCTGTCGAAAGTACGGCTCGCCATCGGAGAGCGGACGTGTGGGTGCGGCAATAGCGGTGCCGCCCTGGATACGCGCAAGGGGAATCTCGACATCGCGGTAGCCCGCCATGCTAATGGAGATGCCGCCGTTAAAGTCGTACGCGTCGAGAAGCGTTGTCTCGTCCACGTAGCCTTCTGAAAGAGGGGCGACCTCAAAGATGGCCGTGCCTTCGTCATCGGTCGTGGCGGTGAGCTGCTTGCCTGCGGCATAGCGCGATATGAGCGTGACCTGGGCACCCGTGATGGGCGTATTCTTGTTGGCGACGTCGACCACGACCACACCAAACATGGTGCGCGAGAGCACCAAGACCTTGAAGGGATCATCTTCGTCGGCGTATGCCTCGGCGGGGGCGAACGGCAATATGAAGGCGTTTGCGCTTCCCGGCACGCGCGGCAACATAATGCTCGCCAGCGAGGACGCTCCGGCAACAAGTAACGAACGGCGATCAAGCATCTTTGGCTCCCATCCCGCAGGTATCGGTGGAAATAATCCAATTTTGCGAGAAGGCGCCCCGTGGCGGTAGTGCCGTTCAAGGGTCAAAATGTCCAAATTGATCGAGCGAAGCGCCGGGTTCCGGAACGCGTTCGATGCGCTTGGTAGTCCGGTCGCTAACGTAACATATGCGCGACCAGCTCGGCGCGTGTGCCGATGCCAAGCTTTGCGTATACGCCGGATAGGCGGTTTTTGACGGTGCCCGGCGATACTCCCATATGGCGTGCGATTTCGGCGTTGGTCCACCCACGACAGGCGAGCATGGCCATGGTGAATTCCGTGGTCGTTAGATCGTCGGCAACGTCCTCGCCCGAATCGGGGTTGTGGATGCGCCGCCAGCCGTAGCTGAAGCGGTACGTGATCTCGATGATGCGCGCGAAGTCGTCAGGGTATTGCGTTTTTAGGCATGCCTCGATAAGCCCCTGTAAAAGGCCGTGATGCTCGCCAATGAGCTCGATAAGGCCGTCGGGACGCGCAATGTTCCAAGCAACTCCGAAGTGCGTTTTTGCGGCGTCGATGTCCTTGAGGCTCATGCATGCCATGGAAGCTGCCAGGTGCAGGAACAGTTCCGAGATCGGATAGCTCCCTTGTTTCATGATCAGGGCGTTTTCCGCCATGCCCAGGCTGCGGCCGTATTCGCCGCGCAGGTATAAAGCGTGCGCCATCACATAGCTGGCGAACAGGCGCAGGCCTTCGGGTAGATGCGCCGCAAGTGGATAAAACTCTTCGGCAGAATACGGGGAAGGCAAGTGCAGCAGGACGCTCGCGGCGGAGGCGAACAGGATATGCGTGGCGTGGACGGCGGGCGATTCCTCGTCGGCCGGTGTATCGAGGATGCCCGCAAGGCAACGGCGGGCATCGGCGATACGGTTGAGCGACAGACTGGCGTATCCGCAGATAAAGCATGCGGAATAGCGCAGTGCGGGATCGGTGGCGTCAAGATAGGGGCGCGCCGTCTTGGCAGCGAGGGTGGCCTGCCCGCGAAAGTACAGCGCTTCTGCTGTGGCAATGGCGCGCGAATTGGGGTCGGAAATGCCTGCAACCGCAGCGTCAATCTGCCCCGGCACAAAGGCGGTGCACATCAACGGCATGGGAATGCGCGGGTAGCCATCGCAGTCCATCTTCCATCTCCCATCAGGTGGCAACAATGCAGCAATTGTACTCCTGTTGCTCGGGACTGGAATTTGTTGGTATCGCCTACGATTATGCCGAACGTATAAAGGAAGAGTCTATTGTCGATGCTCCCAAGGTGGCTACCGAAGCCTAGCTGACCTTGGCATTCGGAAAAATTGCCACCCCTGCAAAAAGCTCTGTCGCAGCGATGGGAAACGCATCTTCTGGGCATTCCGGCGTCTCCAGCCAGCGCTGGACTGCTGCTGTTGCCTGTGCGTTGGCGAGCGAGGCGTGGCGGCCGTCCGGCGACCAGCGGTGACGGGCGAGCCCTGCCGCGTACGTGGGCCTCCATCGGCGTAGACCTATGACCCCCCCTGACATCGGAGAAGTCCACCATGGCGTCCAGGACTTTACCGTCCGGCACGTCCAGCCTAGCGGCTCTCTTGAACCCAAGGTTGAAAGGGGGCGTTGTGCAAGGCGAATGGGGCCGAGTGGAAGTGGATCAAAAGAGCGTTACTTGACGTTTCATGCATAATGCCAACCGCCCCGCGACATCACGTTCGCAGCGCGCAGGGGCCGGAGAATCTTCGCGATGAGAGTTGACGTCTAATACCTTGCATCGTATAGTGTGTATAGCATAGTATATGACGAGAGGAGGTGTGCGGATGGAGGCACAGATGAAGCGCGGCTTCCTGGAGGCCTGCGTGCTCGCGGCCGTCTCCGGCGAGGAGTCCTACGGCTACCAGATCGTGAAGGACGTACCGGCGAGCATGGGGCTCACGGAGTCGACGCTCTACCCGCTGCTCAAGCGCCTGGAGAAGGCCGGGTGCATCACGGCGCGCTCCGCCGAGCACAACGGGCGGCTGCGCCGGTACTACCGCATCACGGACGACGGGCGAGCGCGCATCGAGGAGTTCCTGGCCGAGTGGCCGTCCGTACGGGAGATTTACGCATACGTTGAGGGGGCGCACCATGACGCGTGATGAGTTTCTGGGCCGGTTGGGCGAGCTGCTCGCCTGCCTGCCGGCCGAGCAGGTGGAGGAGACCAAGGCGTTCTATGCGGAGGCCATCGCCGATCGCATGGAGGACGGTATGAGCGAGGAGGAGGCCGTGGCCGCCATGGGCACGCCCGGCGAGGTGGCGGAGGCCACGCTCGACGACCTGCCCGCCGTGCCGCGCGCGATCGCGAGGACGCGCCAGCGCAGCACCGCGCTGCTGTGGGTGCTGACCATCGTGGGCTCCCCGGTGTGGGTGCCGCTGCTCGCCGCCTTCGCCGCCGTGGTCGTCACGGTCTATATCTGCATCTGGGTGCTGGCGCTCTGCGTGTGGATCGTCGCGGCGGCACTCGGGGGCGTGGGCGTAGTTGAGCTCCTGTTTGCCGTAAGCGGCGTCACCATCGGCCACTTCCCGTACGCCCTCGCCTCGGCGGGCGTGGGGCTCGGCCTCGTCGGCGTGGCGCTCTTCGTTGGTGCTGGCGCTTGGGCCGCCTCAAAACAAATTGCGCGCCTCTCGGCGCTCTGGGCGAGGAAGGCCGCCTCGCCCTTCTGGAAGGGTAAGGGCGAGAAGGGCGGCGCTGCCGCGCATCTCGCGGCGTAGAAAGGAGTGAGTACCATGACCAGCGCGAAGAAGATCTACCTCGCCGTGGCGGGCGGGCTCGTTGCCGCGGGTGTTGTCCTTGCGGGCATTGGCTTTATCGCTTCGGGCTTCGACCCGGCCGTGTTCACAACCCAAATCGACACGCGCGACAGCACCATCGTGCTCGGCGGCGTCGAGGTGGACGAACACGAGAGTATCCCGTTCATCAGCCAGCTCGCCAATCTGGGCGAGATCGACACCTCCGGCGTCGCGGATCCCGCCGCGCCCTAGGCGCAGCGAGCCCGGGCGCTCTGCCCGCCAAGCTGCGTAAGCCGGCGAAACCCGAACCTCAACCTCTACGCAACTGGCCCCAAGCCTGCGCCGATTCGCTCTCAGCGCCGCGCGGGGGCCCGTGACGCATGCCCAAAAAGGTACGAGGAGAAAGGAGCGCGATGACGACAACCACGCCCTTCCGCCTTCACGGGGCCACGCAGGACCGGAAGCGACTGGGCCGTGCGGTGGGGCTGTGCTTGGATTGGCTACACTGATATGGACAGTTCCGTGAGGGGCGCGAGAGACGGGACTCTGGGGAGATTTTCGAGGAGGAGTGTCTCGACTGGAAGCGCGGGTTCAGTGGAGCAGGAACCTAATCTCTGTCTCTCTTGCTTTTTTGATTTGTTGAGAAGCCGGCATTTGGGGGCATTTTGGATAGCGAACAGTTCAAACAAGAAGCTGAGAAAATAGAACAAAGCCTGAGTGCCTTGAGAGTCGCCGAGCGCAATGCAGTGATTCCCTTCATGAACGGCGACTTTACCCAATGGGATCTATATCTGGCATCCTCCTCTGAGTATGCGATGAGACTGATAGACGGATTCATCTCCATGCTCGAGTCGAGGAATCTTGTTTGCGTCGCCCAGCTTCTCCGCGCACAGGTTGGAGTCTGCCTGCGGACATTCGCATTGTTCGCCGCCGAAGACCAGGATGACTTTCTCAAGCAGGCGTTTCAAGGTGTGCCTGTGAACAAGCTGAAAGATTTCTCGGGTGAGAAGATGTCCGATGGAAGACTTCAAGACTTACTCGAGAAGTTCAATCCAAAGGTAAAAGATGTATACAAGGTGACGTCTGGATTCGTCCACTTCTCCATTGATATTCTGCCGAGCATGGGTGTGCCTGGGGAGGGCTATGAGGTCGAGTTTAATTTTGGAGCCGAGCCCAACGAGAGAAACAATGCGCCTCTCGTGGAATGCGGCAAGGCGTTCTGCCACTATGTCGACCTGCATCTCCAGATGCTCCATAAGGTGATTGCTTCGGATGAATGGTATGCCGATCGATTCCGTATCGATTCCGATGGTCCTGCAGACGAGGCCTCGAAAAGCGAGAAGGTGTAGGTCGAACGCATTGACGCTGCCTTGACAGCATCCCGATATGATAACGAATGGGAGGTTCCCTGCGAAATGTGCGCCTCTGTATATTCTCGCTAGGACGCCCTCGACCGATAAGGCATCGTTGAGTTCAATTTGAGTTCAGCTCGGGTGCCTGAAAATCGCCCAACTCTGATAAAAGGGGAGACGACGGTACACCACGTAGACGAGAGGCTATGGAAGTGCACGATTTGATTATATTGGCGCGCTAAACCGCCCCGCTGCCCAACTTGAACTCCGCTCACGCGTGTATGGGGCTGCGAGAGGTAACGGCCTGCGGCCTCCTTTGTGTGCTCGATGATATCTTCGAGCATGCCGGGCATGGCGGAGACATTCGCTGCAATCCAGCCGTGTTCAAGCGCCGTTTCGGATAGGAGCGAGAGGGGGCTGTCTTGCCCGTTTCCCTTGCACCCGTAAAGATGGTTGACAGTTTGGGGTCTCCCGGGTCTTTAGCTTTTACCGCGCTAGATGCCTCATGGAAACTGTTGGACTTTAATCAGACAGACCCAGCATGTCGTTTTCCTCCATGAGGACATCGGCTAAAACCGCAACACCTATGCTTGTTTAAGCAAACCTCCTGATAGTCGTGGAGCTGCTGTAGCCCGACATGCAGGACATCGCTCGGCTTAAACACCGGATGCCGCATCCGCGAAACGAGTTGCGGTGCACCCTGTTCCAAAAGGCTGCCAAGTACCATGGCGTGAGCGTTGGGGTAGCCATCATTCAGCGTGGATACATCCGGATGCGCATAGATCCAGACGATTCCAACGTTCTCGTATTTCCCGTGCAGGTAATCGAAGAGGGCAGGCGACACCATACAGTTGCCGCCGACGGTCACGACTCTGTCGGGGTTTTCTGCCGCAAGCTTCCTCTGCGCATCCTGAATCCCCGCCAGGACTTCGTCCTCGGCATAGATGCGAACTCTCTCCCATTTCTCATGTCCAAGTTTTGGGACGCGTTTCACAATGTCGAGTGGGATTCCTGGACAGTCGGATCACGTGGTGGCCCCCTTTGAGAGGGTCACGAGCATCACGGTCCCGTTCTCAGAACTTGCTTCGACCTCTACCGTGCCACCGTGAAGCGTTGTAATCTCCCAAACGAGCGCTAGTCCGAGTCCTGCACCGCCGTATGCCCTGCTGCGGGATTTGTCTAGACGAAAGAACGGCTGGAAGATGCTCTCACGGTACTGCTTGGGTATTCCCGGGCCCT
>URVZ01000062.1 GCA_900551365.1 uncultured Collinsella sp. | reverse complement strand
TCGCTAAAGCCGCGGCTATGGTTGAGATACATCGCGCCGGGCTTACGGTGACGCTTGCGCTGACCGCTGGGCAGCTGCCCCAGGTCGCGGCGCGCCGTCGGACGCGCACCCGAACGCCCGTTTAAGTTGGATCCGTTTTGGCGCATGTGCCCTCCCCCATAAACACAGCAAGCCGGAGCAACAGGTCTCCGGCTTGCCTCCCATCATTTGGTACGTCGCTATTTTGTAGCTTTTGACGAGCCTCCGCTCGCCTTTTGGTATTCGTCCTTAAAGGCCTTGAACATGCCGCGCGTCTTGCCGAGCTGCTTGCCCAGTGCGCGACTGCCCTTGTCCACGGCAACCGATCCCTTGTCGTCGAGCACCTTGGCGCCCTTTTTGACCTTGTCGCCCACCACGACGCTGGCCTCGGCGGCCTTGGCAGCCGCACCGCCCGAATACCCGAGCGACTTGACCTCGTCCGAGACGACCATCGCGCCGTTCTCGTAGCCGCGCAGCATCGTCGGCGGCACCTGCGTGTCACCAACCAAAACACTCGAAGCAGCACCGGCGGTCACATAGAATGCCTGCACGATGCCCGAGCGTGGCTTGAACTCAACATCCGAGCAATAGCCCACGACGTCGCCCGATTCCGTGCGCACGTCCATACCGACCCAGATGATGCAATCGTCCAGGTTGATGTCGAGGCGCTTGGCGGCGGCGGCATCGTACGTGTCCTTGACGTCATCAACCGCAATGGCGCCCTCGTAGACACCAATGGCGTCGAGCGCCACGAATCGGTCGGGACGCTCGATCATGCCCGCGATATCGGACTGGCGGACCATAAAGCCGACCACGCGCGTACCGCCCGGGGTAAAGACCGGAAAGTGAATCTTTCCGAGCTTTTTAGGGCTGCGCGGCGTGCCGTCCTTTTTGGTGCGCTTGTCCTCGGTAGGCTTGCGATAGATCTTGGCGCCGACAAAATCCCCAGCGCGCATTATGCCTCGGTCGAGGGCTCCGCAGCCTCGGTATCAGCCTCGACGGCGTTCTCGACCACGACGTCGGCGGCAGGCGTCACGTTGCCGCCCGAAATGGCGTCGTTGAGCTGCTCGCGCAGCTGGTCCATGCGCTCGCGGGCCAGGTCGACCTTGGCGCGCAGGTCGTCGGTCTTGGCGTCGACCATCGGGCCAAAGTCATTCACCGCAGCACGGGCCTCCTCGGCGCCGTGCTCGTAGGTGTCGCGCATATTGTCCCAGGCGTCGTTGGCGATATCGGCAGCCATGGCGCGGGTCTCGGCGCCCGAGCGCGGGGCCAGAGCAACGCCGACAATAGCGCCGGCAGCGGCACCAAAAAGTGCGCCGGAGACAAAGCTGAAAGTCTTACCCATGATCATTCCTCTCCTGCGGGCACGTCGGTGCCCACCGTTTGAATGCTGTCCATTATACCCGCAGCGCATCACTTGCCGCTCCGCTCATCTGCGTACGGCAAAGGCGCAGGTATGTGATGGTGATAAACGCCTAGGCCTACTCCTGGGGCATAGCCGGCATGGCCACCGTGGCACCCGGGTCCTCGCCGGCGCCGTCCACGAGCGGCAGGCCGCCCTCATGCGCAGGTCCTGCCGGAACCGTCGCCGCGCCGCCAAAGACAGCCGCGGAAGCCTCGTGGTTCTCGGCAACCGCGCCCTCGGTATCGATCGCCACCTGGGGCTCGTCGTCAAAGTTGGGGACGCCCTGGGGCTCGGTGGGAACGGGCTCGGCGGTCACATCGGCAGCGGGCTCGGGGTCGACCGGCACATCGCCCTCGTCAGCGCCCTCGTCCTCGGCAGCATCTTCGCCGTTCGCAGCGGCGACGGCCTCGTGAGGATCCTTGCCCTCGGCCTCGGCGCGCATGCCCAGCACCAGGTTGCGCAGGCCCGCGACCGTGCCTTCCACGTCGGGGGTAGGCTGGTCGGCGTGCAGATAGGCCCAATCCATCATAAAGGTGGCCGAAGACAGCGCGCCGATGGCCAGTGCGTCGTCGGGGCACGAAAGCTCAACCTCAAAGACACGCTCATCGTGTTCGCTTACGCGGGTGCGGCCGCACGAGATGCTACCGGCAAGACCGGTCTCGTTCATGAGCTCAACCGTCACGTGCTCCAACAGGTGGCAGAGCTCGGTCTGGCCCATGCAGTCTTGGAACTCGCGGCCGGAATCGCCCAGGCACAGGTGCTTGGCAATCGCGGGCACCAGGTAGTACACGCGCGCCGTGGCCTCGATGTCCTCCGAGGTCATGAGCGGCATGCCGGGGTTCACCAGCACATGCGCGCAGATCTTGTCCTCGCTGACGGTGACCTTAAGGATGTTGAACAGGCCTGCCATAACTCTCCCCTACTCTTCCTTGTCCTACTCGTCGCCGTCGTGCGGATTCGCGGAACCCGCACCCGACGTCGTCGGCTCGTCTACCGAAGACTCGGAATCCTTCTTATCGGTTTCGGCCGGAGCGATCACGCGAATGAGCGAGATGCGCTGGCCACGCATCGACTGCACTTTAAACTTGTACCCCGCGACCTCAAACACCTCTCCGATGTCGGGCACCGAGTCGCAAAGCTCCAAAATCCAGCCGGCGATGGTCTCATAATCATCGCTTTCCTCGAGCGGCCAACCAAGCTCAATCGCGTCATCGCACGAAAAACGCCCATCAACGAGCCACTCGCGGCGCGAAAGGCGCGTGAGATACTTGTTGTCGGGGTCGAACTCGTCCTCGATCTCGCCGACGATCTCCTCGACGATATCCTCGATGGTGATAATGCCGGCCGTGCCGCCGTACTCGTCCACGACCACCACGATCTGGTCGTGCGAGGTCTGCATCTCGGACAGTAGCGGCAGGATGTCCTTGGTGTCGGGCACAAAGGTGGCGTCGCGCAAAAAGCCGGCGATGGGCTGGTCACCCTTGCCGTCGAGCGCGGGTTGGATCAGGTCCTTGATGTGCGCAATGCCGGCGACGTTGTCGGGATCCTCGTGATAGACGGGGATGCGGCTGAAGCCGGTCTGGCGCATGGTGGACAGCACGTCGGCGACCGTCTCGTCGTCCTCGCACATGGTGGTGTCCACGCGCGGCACCATGACCTCGCGGGCAACGGTGTCGCCCAGGTCGAAGATCTCGTGGATCATGCGCTTTTCCTCGTCGAGCAGGTCGTCCTGCTCCGAGACCATGTACTTGATCTCTTCTTCCGAGACGTTCTGACGGTCGTCGGCACTCTTGATGCGCAGGATGCGGGCCAGGCCATCGGAGCAAGCGCCGGTCAGCCACACGAGCGGACGAGCGATCTTTTGGAAAAACGACAACGGCCCCACGACCTGCTTGGACACGCCTTCGGCGTTGGCCAGGCCGATGCGCTTGGGCACAAGCTCGCCGATCACGATGGACACGAAGGCGACCGCGACGGTGATGATGACCGGCGCCAGGCCGCGCGCGATGGCGGAGAGCGGCGCGATGCCAAAGCTCATGAGCCACGTGGCGAGCGGGTCGGACAGACTCGTCGAGGCGACGGCGGACGAGGCGAAGCCCACGAGCGTGATGGCGACCTGGATGGTGGCGAGCAGCTGGTCGGAGTCGGCAGCCAGCTTAATGGCACGCTCGGCGCGCTTGTCGCCTTCCTCGGCCTCGTGCTCCAACACGGCGCGCTTGGCCGTGGTGAGCGCCATCTCGGACATAGAGAAGTAGCCGTTGATGAGGGTCAAAACGAGGGTGGTGATAAGGGAGATGGTTATGTCCATCGGGAGTTTCTCGAACCTCCAAGATTCGGGACGTCAGGTTAAAACGTTGATGGCGGATACGGCAATTGCACCGGCGCCCAAACGAGAACGCGGGCGCGCAGGCATGGTCGCTAGATTACGAAGAGGATCACCGCCATGAACTGGAAGATGCTGCCGGCGAGCACCCACAGGTGAAACACGCTGTGCAGATAGCGCACGTTTTTGGCGATATAGAACGGCACGCCCGCGGTGTAGCACACGCCGCCGACGGCGAGCAGGGCAAGTGCCACGGGATTGAGCAGCGCAACAAGTTCGGGCAGCTTAAAGACAACGAGCCAGCCCATCAGCAGGTAGACCAGGCCGCTTACCCAATGCGGCTGGCGCTCGCGTAGGAAGCACTCGAGGGCGATGCCGATGATGGCGATGGCCCATACGGCAAAGAACAGCACAGCGCCGCCGTCGTTTGCGAGCGTGATGAGGCAAAACGGCGTATAGCTGCCGGCTATGAGCAGGTAGATGCAGCTGTGGTCGATGATGCGAAACACGCGCTTGGCGCGCGCGGGCTGAATCGCGTGGTAGAGCGTGGAGGCTAGGTATTCGAGGATAATGCTGACGCCATAGACAATCGCCGCGGCCATATGGGCCGGGCCTCCGCCGCGCAGGGCGGCGAATACGATCAGGAGCACCAGGCCCGCGATACCCAGCAGGCAGCCGACACCATGGGTGACGGAGTTCATGATCTCCTCGCCCACTGTGTAGTGTGGAACGACCGCGGTCTTGGGTCGCGGCTTAGAACTGTCGCTCGAATCGGACATGCCGGTTACATCCTCCAACGTAAAGAGTTCTCAACACTATATCAAAGCGTCTAGGTACGTGCGAAATTTGCACCATACGTGACCCTTTGTTTACCCATTCTTTGCCTGTTGACGCATCAACGGCGAACGTCCATAATGCGCTTGCATTAAATGTTGATGTATTAACATCTTATAGGAGAATACCGCATGGCTCAAAACGCACGTTCCCATCGAAAGCTCAAGATAGCCGGCGTCGTTGCGCTGGTGCTCGTTGTCGCGCTGCTGGGGTTTGCCGGCAACTTTTTGTTTGACTTTGCCCTGAACCCCCAAGCGCCGTACACCATGAAGATGATGCAGGATGGCAAGGACGCCGAAAAGGGCGAGCAGATGGACGCCGAGGAGGGCGAGGCACGGGCGTGGTTTAAGGAAAACCGCGAGAGCAGCAGTCTCACCGCGAACGACGGGACCGAGCTTGCCGCCTGGTATTTTGCTGCGTCGGAGAGCACGCACGACTACGCCGTCTGCCTGCATGGATATACCAACGAGCCCATCGGTATGGCCCGATACGTCAAGCGATTCCACGACCGCGGCATGAACGTACTCGCACCCGCCGCCCGCGCCCACGAGCGCTCCGGCGGCGACTATATCGGCATGGGCTGGCCCGAGCGGCTCGATGTCGTCGCATGGATCGAGCGAATCGTTCAGGCTGACCCCGAGGCGCGCATCCTGGTCTTTGGCGAGTCGATGGGTGCGGCAACCGCCATGAACGTCGCGGGGGAATCTCTGCCCGCAAACGTGAAATGCATTATCGAGGACTGCGGTTATACGAGTGTTTGGGACGAGTTTTCTCTGCAGCTCAAGGACGTGTTCGGCCTGCCCAGCTTTCCCTTGCTCGATGTAGCAAACTTGGTGTGCAACGTGCGCGCGGGCTACGACTTTCATAAGGCGAGCAGCGTGGAACAGCTCAAGCGCGCGACGGTTCCCATGCTGTTTATCCACGGTGACCAAGACACCTTTGTGCCGTACAGCATGCTCGACCAAAACTACGACGCGTGCGCCAGCAAGGTCAAGCAAAAGCTCACCGTCCATGGCGCCACCCACGCCAAGAGCGCGCAGGTCGACCCCGAACTCTACTGGAACACGGTCGACGACTTCCTCGACGAGTATTTTTAGGCAAAAAGCAACGTCTGGGGTTTTGTTGCCAAAAATCGGTTTGTGGTCGGCGCTATTCGATTTTCCTCGCACTTCCAAAAAGCCGCCCGTGGGCGCTGTGCTCACGGGCGGCTTTTGCTCAACTTACGCTACAAAGGCGCTTATTTTGTCCAATAGCTAGGCGCTACTTGACCTCGATAAGCTCGTACTTGCTCGTGCCCAGGCCGATCTTCTCGGCATGCGCGATGCACACGCGCCAGTCGGTGTCGGGATGCGTGATGCAGAAGGGATCCTTGGCCTGCTCGCCCTCCAGATGCTCGTGGTTGTGCTCCATCTTGGCCGCGCTATCGGTGAGCTCGGTGTTTGGCAGCGGCTCGGATGCCATGACGGCATCGGCGCAGGCCTGGTCGATGGCGACCGGGTCGAAGCTCGCGAACATGCCGATGTCGTTGACGATAGGCGTATCGTTTTCGGGATGGCAATCGCAATTGGGGCTGATATCCATGGCAAGCGAGATATGGAAGCTCGGGCGACCGTCGACGACGGCCTTGGTGTACTCGGCGATCTTGCAGTTGAGCACGTCGGCCGCGGCGTCATAGCCGGGCTTGATGCAGTCCTGGTTGCATGCCGCAATGCAGCGACCGCAGCCCACGCAGCGATCGTGGTCGATGGTGGCCACGTGCACCGTGCGGGTGTTGCCGTTGGCAAGCTCGCGCTCGCGGGTGTCGTTGAACGAGACAGCGTCGTGCGCGCAGATCTTTTCGCAGGCACGGCAGCCAACGCAGTGCTCGGTCGAGACGTTCGGCTTGCCGGCGGCATGCTGCTCCATCTTGCCGGCGCGGCTGCCGCCGCCCATGCCCAGGTTCTTCATGGCGCCGCCAAAGCCGGCCTGCTCATGACCCTTAAAGTGGGTGAGGCTGATCACGATATCGGCATCCATGAGCGCCTGACCGATCTTGGCCTCGTGCACGTACTCGCCGCCCTCGACCGGAACAAGCGCCTCGTCGGTGCCCTTGAGGCCGTCGGCAATGATGATCTGGCAACCCGTAGCATACGGGGTAAAGCCGTTCTGGTAGGCGGTATCGATGTGCTCGAGCGCGTTTTTGCGGCTACCGACATAGAGCGTGTTGCAGTCGGTGAGGAAGGGCTTGCCGCCCAGCTCCTTCACGACATCCGCGACGGCGCGGGCGTAGTTGGGGCGCAAAAAGCTCAGGTTGCCCAGCTCGCCAAAGTGAATCTTGATGGCGACGAACTTGTTCTCGAAGTCGATCTGCTCGATACCGGCGTGACGGATGAGGCGCTTGAGCTTGTCGAGCTGGCTCTCGCGAGCATGCGTGCGCAGGTTGGTGAAGTACACCTTAGCGGGTGCTGCGGGTGCAGTTGCGGTCATAGATATATCCCCTCTGTCTATATGGCGTTACAGACATAGAGGATGGTACCAGTTAAAGCAGAGTTAAAGTCAAGTACGGCACCTAGTCATTGGGGACGTTCTTAAATGACTACTCTTGGACTTTGAGGGCTTCGGCCAGACTGACGCGCTTGATGGAGCGCGTGTGCAGCAGCGCCACGACCAGGTAGGTCGCAAAGCCGATTCCTGCGCACGCCGCCATGGACCAAGCGGGCACGTAGATCTCGATATTGCCGTTATAGGCGAGCAGCATCGAGCGGAAGATGGCCGTTAGCGAGCCAATAATGACCGGCAGGCTCAGCACGAGTGACGCTGCCACGCACAACGTGATCGAGCGGATGTACAGATGCGAAATCTCGCTATCGCGATAGCCAAAGACTTTCATGTAGCTGATCGAACGGGCGCTGTGGTCGATCACAGCCTTGGTCAGCAGGTACATAAACAGCAAGAAGATGAACACCGCAAGCCCAACCATCATGCCGATCATTTTGCTCATCATGCCGATGAACTGGTCGCCCACGGCGCGCATGTCGTCGGGCGTGGTATCGCCGGCAAAGTAGCGCGCGTCGAGGTCGAGCTTCTCGTTGCTCACGTAGCCGTTAAAGTAGGCCGCATCGTTGTCAAACAGCTCGTTAAAGTCTTCGATGCTCATATAGACATTCATATCCGACTTAGAGCCCCAAACGCAGTCCTTGCCCACGTACTCAAAGGAATAATTCTCGCCCTCGTACTTGTCGCGAAGCTTAACCTTCTGACCCTCGCTCCAGCCAAACTTGTCGAGCAAGCCACCGCCAAAGACGACGCGTCCGTCGCTGACGTCCAGTCCTTTCCAGTAGCGCGAATCGGGCGAGATGCCGTAGATGGAAATCGTCTCCTCGCCATTTCCGTCGCCGCGGTCGTATTGCAGCTGGTAGACGGCGTATTTCTCGGCCTGTGCGATTGCGCCCGCGCCGTTATCGGTCGTATTGACCGGGTGGATATCGTCGTTGTCAGTGTCGATCTTAGAGGCCTTGTCGATCAGGTCGATAGCCTCATCGTGGTCGCAGCCGAGAGCATCGGCAAGGTCATCGAGGCGCGCATAAAGCGCATCCTTCTTGTCCTGGACCTTGGCGAGCGCGTCCTGCGCCGCGGCCAGGCTCTCGGAAGACGGAGATGCGGTCGCGGCATCGGCTGCCGCCTGCGCCGCATCGGCCGCGTCGTCGAGCTCGTCATCGGCATCTTGGGCGGCAGAAAGCAGCGCGCCGTCAACCGACTGCAAGCACTCGAGTGCCGACCACTGCTCGCGCTCCTCGGCAGTGCCCTCGAGCTCCAGCGGAGCCTTGAGCGTGTACTGGTGCTCGGCGACCAGGCTCGTCTCGAGGTTGTCCGCGTAGTGCGTCATCGTGGGCAGAATCGCCAGGCCAAAGAGCAGCAGCAGCGAGGCAAACGCAATGCCCACGAAGAGCGTGGCGAAGTTGCCCAGGTTGCGCAGGAAGATACGCAGGCGGAAGCGCGAGACAAAGCCCATGCGCTCCGGCAGCTGCAGGCCGCGCTTGGTGCCAGACTTGCCGCTCGCCTCGTGGCGAAGAAACTGCAACGGCGTCTTGCCCATCTTGCGAAGCAGACCCACCAGCGTGATGAGGATGAGCGCAGCGGCGGGAACCACGGCGCACTTCACAAAGATCTCCCAGCTCCAGTACACCTGGAAGGGCGGCAGACTGTACGATCCGTAATAGAGGCTGCGCATGGGCTCGGTAAAGAACACAACGCCGAGCGCAGTGCCCAAAAGCGCCGCGACCACGCCCACGATAGCGGGAAGCGCAAGGTAGTGCAGCACGATCTCGCGTCGACGATAGCCGCTGGCGAGCAGCGTGCCGATGATGGCGCTCTCCTCCTCGATGGTGGCGTCGGTAAGGACCACAAAGACGAACGCCATGATCACGATGATGATGTCGAGCAGCGTCATCCACATCATGGAGTCGCCGTCTACGTCGTCGCGCGCGTAGCCAATGCCCTGGTTGGAATCGGCGTC
The DNA here is from genome assembly GCA_900551365.1 of uncultured Collinsella sp. Classification (GTDB taxonomy): domain Bacteria; phylum Actinomycetota; class Coriobacteriia; order Coriobacteriales; family Coriobacteriaceae; genus Collinsella. The sequence continues at coordinate 1,322 of URVZ01000062.1, read as the reverse complement.
GATGAGGTCATCCACGCGTGCGTCGGCATCGGTGAGCGCCTCCACCATATCCTGCTCCGCATCGACGCGATCCGCGGTGGAGAGATCGCGATCGGTAAAGGTAAAGGAGTAGGTGTAGGCAGGCGCGCCGCCGGCGTCCTTAAGCGCGGCAAAGCCGGCGTCGGTGACCTCGGCCACACCGTACGTGATGGTGTTCACCGTAAAGTCCGAATTGTTGAGGAACAGCGCCTGGCTATCGGGCTGGGTCATGATGCCGCAGATGGTGTAGGTGCGACCCTCGAGCTCGACTTTATCGCCCACGGACAGGTTGTTATTGGTGGCGAAGACACGGTCGATTGCCACCTCATCGTCCGCCTTAGGCTGCCTGCCTTCGCAGTAGGACGCGATATCGACCTTGGTGCGGTGCGCATAGGTGCGCAGCGTGCGCTTGGTTCCATCGTCGCCGGCGGTCTTTTTGATGATGGCATCGATGGAGAAATTCTTGTAGAGCGTGACGCCGCCGACGTCGTCTGCCGCGTCCTCGGCTGCCTTGAGCTGGTCTTTGGTGGCCTCGAAGGAGGTGGTCACGCGGCCGTCCTCGATCGCGTACGCATCGCGCATGTCGTCGATAAGGCAGCCGATGGAATGCGCCGCGAGCAAAAAGCCCGATGTAAGGGCAATGCTTCCGCACATAAGCAAAAAGATGCCCAGGTACTTACCGATATTGCGGCGCAGCTCGCGCGGGAGACGTTTTGCGAGAGGTGTCATGGCGCCGCCTACCAATCGAGCTCGGCGGCCGCGACGGGCGACTCGTTGAGCTCATCCTCGACGATGCGCCCGTCGCGCAGGCGCAGCACGCGATTGGCCATGCGGGCGATGGCGGCGTTGTGTGTGACGATGATGATGGTGCATCCGTACTCGTGATTGACATCCTCCATGAGCTGCAAGATTTCCTTGGACGTCTTATAGTCGAGCGCGCCCGTGGGCTCGTCGCACAGCAGCAGACCCGGGTTTTTGACGAGCGCGCGGCCGATGGCACAGCGTTGCTGCTGACCACCCGAAACCTGGCGCGGGAACTTGTTGCGGTGCTCGTAGAGGCCCAGCGAGCGTAGCAGGTCGTCAATGTTGAGCGGCTTTTTGGACAGGCATGCCGTGACCTCGATGTTTTCCTTGATGGTGAGGTCGGGCACCAGGTTGTAGAACTGGAAGACAAAGCCCAGCTCACGGCGGCGATACTCGCCCAGGTCGGTAGGTTTGAGCACTGTGAGGTCGCAGCCGTCCACCATGATGGAGCCGCCGTCGGCATCCTCCAGGCCGCCGATCAGGTTGAGAAAGGTCGACTT
>URVZ01000061.1 GCA_900551365.1 uncultured Collinsella sp. | reverse complement strand
CCCTTGCGGCCTAGTCGCTATTTAGGGCGTCCAAGATTTGGGGCGCGGTTCACACTTCCGACGGGGCCGATGACATCGCGCTATACTTGGGCGCACTTGCCGCTACAAGCAGACGCCGTCCTTCCAGATACTGATCTCGTGACAGCCACGGCGCTCGGCACTCGTGAGCTTACCGCTCGCCGTCTGTAGCACCAGCTGGTACAAATCGCGGGCGGCCTCGTCGAGCGTGCGCTCACCCGTGGCAATCACGCCGGCGTTAAAGTCCATCCAATTGGCCTTGTGGTCGCACAAACGCTGGTTGGTGAACACTTTGAGCGTAGGCGCCGGCGCGCCAAACGGTGTGCCGCGGCCGGTCGAGAACAGAATCACGTGGCAGCCGGCAGCCGTCAACGCCGTGGTGGATACCATGTCGTTGCCCGGACCGCACAGCATGTTCAGGCCGTGTTTAGTTGCCTGGCCGGCATACGGCAGCACGTCGACGATGGGTGCAGAGCCACCCTTCTGCACGCAGCCGCAACTCTTGTCCTCGAGCGTGGTAATACCGCCGTCCTTGTTACCGGGACTCGGGTTCTCGTAGACCACCTCGCCATGGCTAATAAAGTAGTCCTTAAAGCCATTGAGCATGTCGGAGGCAGCGTTAAAGACCTGCTCGTTCTCGCAACGGTCAAGCAGGATGCTCTCCGCGCCAAACATCTCGGGCACCTCGGTAAGCACCGACGTGCCGCCGCGGGCGACGAGCATATCGCTCACGCGACCGATCGTGGGGTTGGCGGTAATGCCCGAAAGACCGTCAGAGCCACCGCACTTAAGGCCAATGACCAGCTCGGAGGCTGGAATGGGCTCACGCTTGGCCTGCTTGGCCAGGTCGGCCAGCTCAGACAGAATCTTGTGGCCTTCGACCTGCTCGTCGGCAACATCTTGGCAGGTAAGGAAGCGAACGCGCTCGTGATCGTACTCGCCCAGCTCGTCGAGCACCTGCTGATGCGTGCAGTTCTCGCAGCCGAGCGACAGGAACAGCACGCCCGCAGCGTTTGCGTGACGCGATAGCGCCACCAGCAGACGGCGTGTCTGGGCGTGGTCGGCGCCGGTCTGGGAGCAGCCAAAGGGATGCGGGAAGTAGTAAACGCCCTCCAGCGAACCCTCGACCAAATCCTGAGCCTGCTCGCACATGGCGCGCGCGACCTCGTTGACGCAGCCGACCGTAGGGATAATCCACAGCTCGTTGCGCGTGGCGGCGCGACCGTCGGCGCGACGGAAGCCCATAAAGGTCTCGGGCTCAACCGGCTCAACAACCGGATGCGTCGGGTTGTATGCGTACTCGACCTCGCCCGAAAGGTTGGTCTTGACGTTATGCGTGTGCAGCCACTGGCCGGGCTGGATGTCCTCCGTCACGTGGCCGATAGGAAGACCGTATTTGATAACGTCCTCGCCAGCCGCAATGGAGCGCACGGCCATCTTGTGGCCCTGCGGGATATCCTCCACGGCAACGACCTCACCCGCGCCGGGAACCGTTACGGCGGCACCCTTGGCAAGCGGCGACAGCGCGACGATCACGTTATCGGCCGGATTGATCTGGATAGTGTTCATTACAAATGGTCCTAACCCTACAGGTTGAGCAGAAGTCGAGGCGCGGGCAAGCCGTCTGGCGCCCGCACCGGGAATTTACGCCTGAGCGTTGGCGAAGGCCTGCTTGGCGCCCTCGGCACGCACGACGGCGAGTGTGCTGACGACGAACTCCTCAAGACCGGCGATCTGCGTAAGGTCCTCGCCCCACATCTGCTCGTTGGTGAGCACGTCATGCACCAGCTCGGCATCATCGGCGCCAGCGTGAGCGGCGTAAAAGTCGAGCACGAAGGCATCGTCCTGAGCGGTGTACTCGGTGCCGTCGGCACGGCGCAAGTGCAGGCCATCGCCCTCGCGGGACACAAGCTCCTGCGTGTAGAAGGCGATGAGCGTAGCGAGGCTCGTGGCCAGGCACTTGGGAAGGCTGCCGGTCTCGGCAACATAGTCCTTGAGCGTGGGCAGATCGCGAGCGCGCCACTTGGCCGTGGAGTTGAGGCAAATGGAGAGCAGCGCGTGGTCGATAAACGGGTTGTCAAAGCGGTTCTCGACGGCGGCGGCAAAGGCCTTGCAGTCCTCGACATCCAGGTCGGCGGCAAGCGTCGGGATGACCTCGTCGTAGAGCATGGTGTTCATGAAGCCGCGGACGGTCTCGTCGTGCATGCAATCGCGCACGATGTCAAAGCCGGCAACCCAGGAACCCGGGACAAAGGCGGTATGGGCACCGTTGAGGATGCGGACCTTGCGCTTCTTGTACGGGGTGACGTCGGGAGTCACAAAGACACCCGGAAGACCAGCCTTCACAAAGGGAAGCTTCTCGGCAAGCGACTCGTCGCCCTGGATGCCCCACATCTGGAAGGGCTCGCGCACGGCCAGGAAGGGATCCTCGTAGCCCAGACGCTCGGCAACCGCCGCGGCCTCCTTAGGATCGCGGATGCGGCCGGGGACGATGGTGTCGACGAGCGTGGTGCAGACGGTGCAGTCGTTAGCCATCCACTGCGCAAACTCGTCCTCCCAGCCCCAGTCGCTCACATACCGGTTCATGATGCGCAGCAACTCCTCGCCGTTGTGATCGATGAGCTCGCAGGCGAGGACGATGACGCCCGGCTTACCGGCAGCCCAGCGGGTGTGGAGCACCTGGGCAAGCTTGGCGGGGAAGCTCGCAGGTGGCATGTCGTCGGCCTTGCAGGACGGGTCATAGGCGATACCGGCCTCGGTGGTGTTGGAGACGATGATCTCTAGGTCGTCGGAGACGGCGACCTCCATCATGGCGCGATAGTCGTCCTCACGATACGGGTTAAGGCAGCGGCTACAGGCGCTGATCACGCGTGACTCGTCAACCGTGTTGCCGTTCTCCTTGCCGCGCACCAGCACGGTGTACAGGTCGTCCTGGGCATTGATACCGTCGGCAAAGCCAAAGGCACCGCTGATGGGCTGCACCATGACGACCTTGCCGTTCCAGCCGGTGGCCTCGTTGCCCATGTCAAAGAAACGGTCGACGAAGGCGCGCAGGAAATTGCCCTCGCCAAACTGCAGAACCTTCTCGGGAGCATCCTTGGGCAGCAAATAGCCCTTGTAGCCGATCTTCTCGAGCGCATCGTAGCTGATGTTCTCCATCTGTGTCTCTCCTTAGATAGCTGTTAGCGTGCAAGCAAAACAGGGGCGCCGCGTGTGGCAACGGCGCTCCCGAGTTCGATGTGATTTGATGCGGGCTTAGGCCTCGACGGTGTCCAGGTCAAAGCCAAAGTAGCGGACCGCATTGTTGTAGCTGATGTCGCGTACAACCTCGCCCAGTAGCTCCATGTCGGCCGGGTACTTGCCCTGCTCGACCCACTCGCCGATCACGCTGCACAGCACGCGACGGAAGTACTCGTGGCGCGGATAGGACAGGAAGGAGCGGGAATCGGTAAGCATGCCCACAAAGTTGCCCAGCACGCCCTCGTTAGCCAGAGCCGTGAGCTGCTCGCGCATACCGACCTCGTTGTCGTTGAACCACCAGGCGGAGCCGTTCTGGATCTTACCGGCAGTCGGAGCCTCCTGGAAGCAGCCCATCACGGTATCGATCATGGTGTTGTCGATGGGGTTCAGACTGTACAGGATGGTCTTGGGCAGGCCGCAAGTCTCCTGAATGGAGTTGAGGAAATCGGCGAGCTGGTCGGACGGCGTGTAGTTGGAGATGCAGTCGTAGCCGGTATCGGGACCGAGCTTGGCAAACATGGCGCGATTGTTGTCGCGCTTGCAGCCAAAGTGCAGCTGCATGGCCCAGCCCAGACGGACATACTCGCCAGCGACAAACTGCATAAAGGCAGTCTTGTACTTGAGGACCTCTTCCTCGGTAAGCGGCTCGGCAGCCAGACCCTTGGCAAAGATAGCCTCGATCTCGTCGGCGGTAGCCGGGACGTACATAACGTAGTCGAGTGCGTGGTCGGATGCGCGGCAGCCCAGCTCGTGAGCAACGTCGTAGCGCTTGGAAATGGCAGCCTTCATGCCCTCAAAGTCGCTGACCTCAACGCCGGCAACCTCGGAGAGGTGCTTGCAGTAGTCGGCAAACTCCTGGCCGCGCTCGATGCGCAAAGCGGCATCGGGGCGCATGGCGGGAACGACCTGAACGTCAAAGCTGTCGTCGGCGGCAATCTTCTTGTGCCACTCAAAGCTGTCGGCGGGGTCGTCAGTAGTGCAGATCATGCGGACGTTGGACTGCTTGATCAGGTTGCGGCAGGTGAAACTGGCCTCGGCGAGCTTGGCGTTGGCAAGGTCCCAAACCTCCTGGGCAGTCTTGCCGTTGAGGACGCCCTCGTAGCCAAAGTAGCGCTTAAGCTCCAGGTGGCTCCACTCAAAGACGGGGTTGCCGACGCAGCGACCCAGGGTCTCGGCCCACTTTTGGAACTTCTCGCGAGCAGGGGCGTCGCCAGTGATAAAACGCTCGTCGACGCCGTTGGCACGCATCAGGCGCCACTTGTAGTGGTCGCCGCCCAGCCAAACCTCGGTGATGTTCTCGAAACGCTTGTCCTCCCAAATCTCCTTGGGAGAAATGTGGCAGTGGTAGTCGACGATGGGCATGCCCTCGGCAAAGTTGTGGAACAGCTCCTCGCCGGTCTTGGTGCTCAGCAGGAAATCCTGATCGTCCATGAAGTTTTTCATCAAACAACCCCTTTGTTTGCGGAGCGGGCGCACAATACGCTCGTCATCCTCTAGGTGAACGTTCACCATACTAATCCATTACGACTCAAAAGGTGAACGTTCACCTAACAACCATGGGGTGAACGGTAGGTTTTGCCCGTTCAACGGTTGCCGGAGCTGTGACTTGCATGCATTGCGGACCGGTTGGCGTCCCCGAACACCGAACTTGAGCGCTTTTGCTCAGGTGGGTCATGTCCCGACGTACATTTTTGGGAGTATTCAGCATTGGAGCGCGCCGTGCGCCATCCTCAGCGTCCTATTTGGAACGCAGATAGCGCCCGATCGGCATAAAAAGTGCCCCCGATGGCAAATTACGCCATCGGGGGCACTTAAAACAGTCGTTCTGCACCTCATTCAGGGCATGCCAATGCTGAATACTCCCAAAAATGCACGTCGCAAGAGGGGGTACCTGCTCAATCGGCTAAATACCCGCAAGTTCGCAGTAGCGGTCGACATTGCTGGCAAATACCATCTCGACGGCGCCCTTCTGGACGGGCTCCGTCGGGGTCCTTCCCCACAGCAAATAATCGCCCAGTGTCTTGGCGCCGCGATACGCCAGGCTCGTCGGGTCCTTATAGACAATATTGGTAAAGATACCGCGGCGCAAGGCCAGGGCGCTTTCGGGAAACAGGTCGTTGCCGATCACCATGACCCGACCGGCCTTGCCGGCCGAGACGAGCGCGTCGGCAACCACTTCGGAACCAACGGCAAAAACGCTACAGATAAGTTCGGGGGCGTCCGGCGCACTCAAGCGCTTTTCGAGCTCATGCTCGAGTTGTTTGACTTGCGCATGGGCACCTGCAAGATCCTCGACCTGCCATGGAATATCTCGTTCGCGCAGGTAATTGTGGAAGGCGCGGGCGGTTAGATAGTGCGAATCGGTATATGGGTCGCCTGTCAAAAGGAGCACGCGGGCGTCGGTCCCAGAAGCATGGACCAGGTTTGCCGCCTGCTCGGCCATAAGGCTGCCTGCCGTCGAATAATCGGCCAAGCTCGCACCCAAACGATTCAAATGCGGACGGTCGCCGTCGACAAGCTCAATCGTCACGCCCGCCTCGGCGATCTGCCCCAAAAGCTCAGTCGCACGATCGTCGCCCGGCGCATAGGCGAGCAAGCCATCAATCTTCTCGCCCACCTGCAGACGCTCGTCGATTTGCTCGAGTGCATCAGCGTAGCCGCCCACGCCAAATTCAACGCGCTCAACCGTAATGCCCCGGTCGATGACCTCCTGTTCAAAGCGATTGCAGCCTTCCCACAGGTAACGGAAAAAGTACGCTCCCTCGCGCGATGCGCGGGGCAGGCAAAACACCAGATTGATATCCTTGCGGCGCAGGCTTGAGGCACTTGTGTTGCGGTGATAGCCCATGGCCTCGGCCTTGGCGTTCACCTTGGCGCGCACGGATTCGCTCACGCCGGCCTTTCCCGTCAGGGCCTTGTGCACGGTATTGATGGAAACGCCAAGCTCGGCGGCTATGTCCTTCATGGTTACGCGAGCGCTCATGCGGTTACTCCGTTATAGATAAGTTGCCAATTAATAGTCCAGTTAACGATACCCCAAAAATACTCTTCGACTCGCCGTGCTCTCCCTCAAATGCACAAAGCGCCCCGCGAACGGATGCCCGCGGAGCGCTTGGATGTCCGGACCTTATTTGATACCGCGGCCCAAGTCTTCGGCGATTTTGTCTACGCCCTTAAGTGCGGCGCACGTCTTTTTGTTGGAGCAATGCCCCGTGCAAACGCCACCCTGAGCGCAGTCGGCGCAGGTGCCCTTGCGGTAGATGCGCACGCACACGGCGACAAACGCAACGCCGATAACAGCCAGTACAGCAATATCGATAGGTGCCATAGCAAGCCTCCTCTAGTTAACCACCACTTACTTTACCCCATTCTCCACCTACCAAAAAGGGACGGGTTTATTTTGGTCGGTTTTATCTGCGGAAACGCCACATCTCCCCCACCAAAAAGCCCGAGTGTCGCTGGGACACCCGGGCTCGTGAAAAGGGGCTAATCCTTATTCGGACTTAAGCGGAAACTGCGGCGGAAGCAGTATTGGTCTCGTCCTCGTCGGTCCATGCATGCTTGGGCATGGGACGGAAGATCTGGAAGAGCATCGCAACCAGCAGCACGATGGCCACAACCGTCCAGAAGCCAAACTGACCCAGAACAAGCAGGTTGTAGAACTGGTTAATGAACAGGCCGATTACCCAAGCGAAGGCGCACTCGTAGCCGATGGCAATCGCGGTCCACTTGCCGGAGTCCATCTGGTTGCGGATAGTGCCCATGGCGGCAAAGCACGGAGCGCACAGCAGGTTGAACGCGCCAAAGGCAACGCAGGCGCCCATAGTCGGGAACATGCCGGCAAACGCGGTCCACAGGCTCGGGTCGGTCTCGGCGGCGTCGGCCACGGACAGCAGCGAGCCGGCAGTGGCGACGACGTTCTCCTTAGCGACGAGACCCGAGACGGTCAGCGCGGTGGCCTGCCAGGTGCTAAAGCCAAGCGGGGCGAAGATCCAAGCGACCAGGTTGCCGAGCATGGCAAGCACGGAGTAGTCCATAAACTCCTCGGGGATGCCGTCCATTGCAGGCAGGAAGCCAAAGGAACCGTTGTAGCTACCAAAGTTGGACAGGAACCAAACCACGACGGTGGACGCGAAGATGACCGTGCCGGCCTTCTTGATAAAGGCCCAGCAGCGCTCCCAAACGTGCAGTGCCCAAGAGCGGATCGCCGGGAAGTGGTAAGCGGGGAGCTCCATGACAAACGGCGTCGGACGACCGGCGAAGAGCTTGGTCTTCTTGAGCATGAGGCCCGAGGCGATGACGGCAAAGACGCCCAGGAAGTAGAAGAGCGGGCTGATCCACGCGGCGGTGGTGGAAGAATCGCCGATGATGGAACCCATGAGCAGGGCAATGATCGGCAGCTTGGCGCCACAGGGAATGAACGTGGTGGTCATGACCGTCATACGGCGGTCCTTCTCGTTCTCGATGGTCTTGGTGGCCATGACGCCGGGAACGCCGCAGCCCGAGGACACGAGCATGGGGATAAAGGACTTACCGGACAGGCCAAAGCGGCGGAACACGCGATCCATGATGAAGGCGACGCGGGCCATATAGCCGCAGTCCTCTAGGAAGGACAGCATGACGAACAACAGGAACATCTGCGGGACGAAGCCGAAGATAGCGCCCAGGCCTCCGACGATACCGTCGCAGACCAGCGAATCGACCAGGCCACCGTCCTCGGTGCCGCCCGCCACAAGCGCGTCGTGGACCATGGTGGTAATACCGGGAACATAGGGGCCGTACTGCGCCGGGTCGACCGAGTCGGCATCATCGCCCGCAGCCTCGACAGCCGCGTCGTAGGCGTCGCGGCCCTGGCCGAGCACATACCAACCGTCGGTACCGAAGAGCTGGTCGTTGGTGAAGTCGGTCACCGTGCCGCCCAGGGTGGAAACGGCGATGTAGTACACGCAGAACATGATGACCACAAAGATCGGCAGGCCCAGGATACGGTTGGTAACCACACGGTCGATCTTCTCGGAGGTGCTCATCTTGGCCGGAGCCTTGGTCATGCACTCATCGATGATGTGCGCGATGACGCCATAGCGCTCACCGGTGATGATGGACTCGGCATCGTCGTCGCAGTCCTGCTCGCACTGGGCGACCAGCTCCTCCACGCGAGCGGCCTTCTCCTTGGTGAGGTTGATGAGTCTGCAGGCGTCTGCATCACGCTCGAACAGCTTGACGGCGTAGTAGCGGCGCTTGTTGGCGGGAACGCTCGCCGGAAGGTTGTTCTCGATGTGGTCCAGAACGTCCTCGATGGAGGAGTCGAACTTGTGCTCCGGCACCTGGCCCTTGGAAGCAGCGGACTTCTTGACCTGCTCGAACAGCTCCTTGATACCCTTGTTCTTAAGGGCCGAGATCATCATGACCGGGCAACCGAGCTTCTTGGAGAGCTTGTCCGTGTCGATCTTGTCGCCGTTCTTCTCGACCAAGTCGGCCATGTTGAGGGCAACGACCACGGGCAGGCCGGTCTCGATAACCTGAAGTGCCAGGTATAGGTTGCGCTCGAGGTTGGTGGCGTCGACCACCTGGACGACGACATCGGGCTCGCCGCTCATGAGGTAATCGCGCGAGCACTGCTCCTCGGGGCTGTAGGGGGAAAGCGAGTAGATGCCGGGGAGGTCCGTGATGGTAACGTTCTTGTCGCTTAGGAGCTTGGCCTCCTTTTTCTCAACCGTAACGCCGGGCCAGTTGCCAACGTAGCCGTTGGCGCCGGTGATCAGGTTGAAAAGCGTGGTCTTGCCGCAGTTGGGGTTACCCGCCAGCGCGACATGGATCTGAGAATCCGCCATTCAATCCTTCTTCCTTGTGTGCCTGCGCTGCTTTCTCCGCACAGGCTGGATAATGTGCTTCAAAGTTGCAGCATTAAGTTAGAAATACCTAACTTTATCTGCAGAAATATACGTCGCGAGCCCTTACTGAACCTCGACGACGGCGGCCTCCTCCTTGCGGATGGAAAGCTCGTAGCCGCGCACGTTGATCTCGACCGGATCACCGAGCGGTGCAACCTTCACGACCTTGAACGAAGTGCCCTTGATGAGCCCCAGGTCCATAAGGTGGCGGCGAAGCGCACCCTCGCCGTGAAGCTTGACGATGGTAGAACTCTCGCCCACCTTAACGTCACCCAACGTCTTCATCCTCTTGTCCCCCTTTCGGTTTTTATGAAATGCTGCAGACTAACCGACGGTCATGATGTGCATGGCAACCTTGGAATCGATGCCAAAGCGTGCGCCCAGCACCGTGACGATGATATTGGCGCCGCTCGAGCTCACCACGTGGATTTCGCTTCCCTCGACAAAGCCGAGGTCCTTGAGGTGGTGCTTCATATCCTCATTGCCCTTTACCCGAGACACGCGCACGGTTTCGCCCGCTTTTACCATCGAAAGCGGCATGGCCGGCATCTGCGGTCCGCAAGACATGAGTGAGCTCCTAACGTCGGTTCGTCCTCAACATCGACGCGGTAAAAGTTAACCACGTCTATGTTCGCTATAGTAAACTAGCACGCGGTTAACTTTTTGGAAAGGGTCTCCATTCAGATTTCGAAAAAGTTTCCTATACGAAACAAAAAGGCGCGGCAAAGGACCATCCTTTACCGCGCCCTATCATGCTTAAAGCGAGAGGTTTCTAATCGACGTAACGCAGGAAGCCTCATCCACGCCCGAAACGCGGAAGACGACGCTCTCGCCGCACTCACCATAGAGGGCCATGAGTCCCATGACATCGCGACCATCCGTGTGGCGATCGCCAATGCTGACTGACACGTCGCTACGGTGCTTGGCAATAATGTCATAGAGCAGCGCAACCGGGCGGGCATGTAGTCCCAACGGATCTTTAATCGTCTTTGTAAACTCGACCATGTCCCCTCCCGCGACATCGTACATTCGGCCGGCAAAACCCAGCCACGTGGTAGATATTGTAGCGTTAGATGCTTGTTGAGGGCGGGACGGAAACCGCATCCCGCTTCGAGCGTCTACGATGGGACACAGTTTCCGCCAGAAGGCTCAACCGGAAAGTGCGTCCCGTTATCTGGCTGGATTCTGGGATGTACTTTCCCAGACGGCCCCCTTCGGGAAAGTACATCCCATTCTGAACTCGAATTCTGGGATGCCATTTCCGCATTAGCCGGCAAGCCCGTCCCTTAGTCCTCGGCGCATGAAAAACGAGGGAAGGCACGCGTCCTTCCCTCGTTACGGGCAATATATAGCCGATCGCCTACATCAGGCGCAGGCTGACGTCCTTGAGCTGGGCGCCGGAAACGGCACTCG
>URVZ01000060.1 GCA_900551365.1 uncultured Collinsella sp. | reverse complement strand
CTCAAAAATACCGGGATAAACTGTGAACTTATCGAAATCCACCATGGTGCAAACGGTGTCAAGATGCATGTAAGCATAGCCGTTGGGGATTTTAATAGCGTAAACGGTATCGATCTCAGAATTCCCAGATCCCCAGAACAAATTCTTTGCAAGCTCCTCAATCGCAGCCGCCTCAGTTCGCTGGCTAATTCCAATAGCCAAGGTATGAGCGTTAATGTTAAGCACATCACCGCCCTCGATATGCCAGGGATTCTTATGGTCGTACCAAATCGGAGTCCCTACATAATCGGGATGGTATTTGAAAATCGCTTCATAGAAGGGCACTTCACGATCTCGCTGTTTCCAATACATATGGTGAAGCAGAACGCCTTTGCCCACGGAAGCAAGAGGATCGCGAGAGAAATACGAGCTCGGAAGAGGCTTCAACACCAAATCATCGGGCTTCGCATCCTCATTATCCATCATACTAAGCGTAGTCGAGACGCGAGGCAGCTCAAGGTCACGATAACGATACCCCCCCATAGCCTCAAGTACAAACTGATACGAATCTGAAATAGCGTCGAGCTTTTCACGAACAGCCTGCTCAAGCAGAGGATTGACAATCCCGCTCTCAGCCATAAATGTATCGGTAAACTCAGCGCGAGCCGAGGGGCATGCATCCAGCGCCTCAGCAACGAGTTTCTCCATATAGAGAACCTCAACACCTTCGCTCCTCAGAAGATCCGCAAAGGCATCATGCTCCTTTTGAGCCACATCAAGATAGAAACAGTCGTGAATCCAGACATCCTCGAACTCTTCCGCTTTTACGTTCACAAGGTCACGACCGGGGCGGTGAAGCACAACTTTCTTGAGCTTACCAATCTCGCTGTGTACATTCAGTCCTTTAGACATTCCTGTTACTCCATTTCAGCCATGAAACCTACAGGGCAATAAGTCCCGAGATTGCTACGAATACGATATTGATGAGCGACACGACCAAGAAGAATTTCCAAACGGTCTTCCACCACTGGCCAAGCTTGATCTTACACACGCCCAAACCCGCTACAAGAATGGCGCTAGTAGGACAGATCAAAGACATCGTCGCGCTACCCATGGAGAGAGCCCACACGGCAGCCTCGGGATTAAGGCCCATGAGTTCGGTCAAAGGTCCAAAAATGGGAGCGGTCAGTGCTGCAAGGCCAGATGAGCTGGGAACCAGAATCGCCAGGAGGTTCTCAACCGCATAAAGAAGCGTAGTAAAGAGAACCGCCGGGATGCCGCCCAGACCAGTAGCGAGCGCATTGAGGATGGTATCAATGATCATGCCGTCAGAGGCAATGACAAGGATGCCACGCGCAAGTCCAACGACAATTGCCGAGAAAGCAAAGTCAGCGATACCCGCAACAAATTCCTGAGCGATGACGTCCTGACTAAAGCCCGCAATAACACCAGCCAACAGGCCCATGGCCAAAAAGACCGCAGAAATCTCGTTCATATACCAGCCCTGGGTCACAAGTCCCCAGATGATAAGGCACATACCAGCGATAAATACCGCAAGCACGCCTTTTTGACGACCCGTAAATTCCGCGTCAAGGGCAGATTCATCGGCAGCGAACTCGACTTTCTTGGCGATATCATCCTCAAATGTGATCGATGACTCAGGATTCTTCTTTACCCTTCGTGCATAGAGGACAACCCAAGTAATTGCAACGGCGGTCAAAACAACCCAGGCAATCATACGCAGCCACAGCTGGGGGTTGCCCTGAATACCAAGAATACCTTGCGCAATGAGAACATTAAACGGATTAATCGTTGAGGCGATGTAACCCGTGCGCGCTCCAACGAACACGACCATGAACGCCGTCATCGAGTCGAAGCCCATAGCCATCATAATTGGCATGAAGATCGCAAAGAACGGAAGAGTTTCTTCCGCCATGCCAAAGCTCGTTCCGCCCAATGCAAAGAGAACCATCGCAATAGGAATAATTAGAATGTCTTTGTTCTTAAAGCGGCGAACGACACGACCCATTCCGCTCGTGATAGCGCCCGTTTTAGTAATAACCTGAAACGAACCGCCCACAATCAAGATGAATGCAACGACCTCAATTGCCTCTTGTATACCGCGCGTTGGAGCCTGAAGAACATCGAAGACGCCTTGTCTGAGATCTACTTCATCCCCGGTTTCCTCGTCAATATATGTCTTTTCACTCTGCTCATACGTACCTGCGACAGTGACTTCACGACCGTTCACCTCCTGACGCTGATAGGACCCAGAGGGAACAATCCACGTGAGAACAGCGAAGATGACCATAAGTGCAAAGATGATCGCATATACGTGCGGGACCTTGAACTGCTTGATGCCTTTCGAACTTTCCGCTGCCATTTCTCCTCCTTCATTCCTTTTCCCATCTATCCAGCTGGCACCATAAATGTATGAGGTTGCTCAGCGTTGGTCGGCCAACCATCGCCATCGTGTCGCTTTTCACCTATGAACGGCAGCTAAAGTGACGTTATTAATCAATCTGATATTTAAAATTGATGTTATTTATCAATTACATACGTCTTTTAACTTTTCCGCAACACAACAAGGAACCTGCCTTAGCCTTATATAAAAACCAGCAGGACAGGAGACAGACATGCAAGGCGTACACATAACAAATGAAATCGGTCATTTAAAAGCCGTACTTGTCCATCGACCTGGAGCTGAAACACAAAACTACCCTGATGCCGACTTCAGCCAAGTTTTCTCCCTGCGAAAATGGAGCGGTCGTTTTGACCTCGACAAAGCAATATATGAGCACGATTCCATGGTTCAATTGCTTAAGAAGCATGGCGTAGAAACCATTGAAATTAGGGACCTTCTCGAAGACTCACTTGAAACTGAGCCCCAATCACTTAAATATTTTATTGATGACTACCTCCGTTGCAGCGGAGCAACAGGCAGAGAGTTCCTCGAGACAATAACCCAGCTGTTTGAGAACGCTAAGAACACCCAGGAATTGGTGAATATAGTGCTTAACGGCATTCGCTTTGGAGACACTGAGCTATGTTCAAACCAGTCGGAAACACTACGAGCGCTCGTGCACGAGCAATTTGACCCCGCCTCGCTCTTGGTCAATCCCCTCAACACGCTTTTTTTCACTCGTGATCCTGCTGTGGTAGTCGGAGACGGCATCATCCTAAATCATATGTATTGGCCTGAGCGTGATCGTGAGGTCGCCTTATACCGGCAGATATTCACCCACCACAAGATCATGGGAGAAACCCCAGTATGTGATTTGAACAGGAGTAGTTACCATATCGAAGGCGGAGACATTCTTGTTATCAGTGCTAAGACAATTTTAGTTGGAATCTCTGACCGAACTGAACCCGCCGCCGTCGAGTCACTTGCAAAAGAGCTCCTGACCTCAAATAAATTCCAGACCACCGAGCTAATTGCGATTCGAGTCCCCTCTGACGGGCTGCGTATCCACCTCGATACGTTCATAAGTAGAATTGATCACGACGCGTTCCTCATCGATCGTGAGATATGCAATGCCGTTGATGCATACAGCATTCAACTAAAACGATCCGGAAAGGGCCTTACGATCACTCCTATCGATCGCACGATTCCGGAAATACTCTCTGCAGCCTGTTGCGAACCAATAAAAGTAATTGACTGCGGAGGCGGGAATCAAACCGCCTACGAAAGAGAGCGCCGGAACAACGCAACGTCTATCCTTGCGCTCTCGCCAGGAAAACTATGCGTATATGAAGAAAACGTTTGGACCAACGAAGCGCTTGAGAAAGCAGGAATGGAATTATTCCCGTTATCCATTGACGAGCTCACCAAAGGCTATGGTGGCACAAACTGTCTATGCCTCCCCCTGTGGCGAGAGGATCTATAGCCATGGGCTTCGGGGCAAATATTCGTAAACTCCGCACCATGGAGCATCTTGGTCAGGCGCAACTTGCAGAGATGTTGGGGGTATCTAAAGAGACCGTTTGTCGTTGGGAAAAAAGTCGGTATGCCCCCCGTGAGCGCCATATTGAAAAGTTACAAGCGCTCTTCGGTTGCACCCGCGATGAACTTGTTGGCGAGGAAAACGGTTTGGCCGTAAAGCTCGCAAATAAAAGAATCGTCACCGACGAAGACCCTGCTATCCACGAAATGGAGGGCGCATTTCCCGTCATCGATATCGAATCGCAAAAGCGCCGCATCACGCACAGCCAACAAAATGCTTGCGCGCCCGTAGACGTAGCCAAGCGTCACCCACATAGCGTTTTCGTTAAAATCAAAGGTGACGAAATGTCCCGCATTTACCCTCCCGGCAGCTTACTACTTGTCGATACCACCGCAAAGCCTTGGAACGGCTGTGCTGTATTGGCGCTCGCAGACGGTAAAACACCGGTAATTAGGCGATTTGCAGAAGGAAACGACATGATTGTGCTGTCGTCCCATTCATATGCAACAGCAAGTCCGGATCTGATGTTTAACAAACGGAGGATTAGAATCATAGGAGTCGTCGTTTGGTATCAAGCGAGCCACGATCACACGCTTAATTAAATCGACTTTCCCAAAAACGACCGTACCGCACAGACAGCTCAAGGCCCCAGCCCAAATGAACTACTTTTTGGCGGCTTTGCGCTCGTCGCGGATACGGGCGCGGTCCATGGCCGCCTCGACAGCCGAGAAGCGGCAACCGCAGTAGTTTTGCCGATACATGCCCAGCTCGCGCGAACGGCGTGTCGCCTCGGGGTAATACGGACGAAAATCGCGACTCACCGGAGTGAGCCCATGTGCCGCCGCCAAGCGCTCAAGCACATCATTGCAGGTATCGAACAACTGATACGGCGAGACGGCAAGCGTCGTGCCCACAAACTCAAACCCGCACTCCTGGGCCACGCGGCACGCTTCGGCCAAGCGCAAGGCATAGCACGCGCGACAGCGACGAGGCCGATCGGCGCCCAGCGGTGCCACGCCGGCCTCCCAGCGCTCACGGTCCTCCCCCGCCTCGATAAGCTCGATGTCGCCATCGGCACACCACCGGCGCAGCTCGTCTAGGCGACGCTGCCATTCATCGCGCGGTTGAATATTGGGGTTGGTCCAGCAAATCGTGGGCTCAAACCCCTCCTCGCGCAGCAGGCGAACCGGCTCAAGCGAGCATGGTGCACAGCACGCATGCAGCAACAACGACTTCATCGACATCTCCTCACCCAAAAAAGCGCACGCCAAAGGACGTATCTTCGCAGGCGACAATGCGGCGGTCGCGCAAAATGGTCCGCACGTAATACCAGTCGCCCACACAGCCCGACAAATGCAAGCCGGCCGCCAGGTAGCACAGCAGTGGATAGCCCGAAAACACAAACCCCAGGGTAAACGCTGTCGTCACAACAACCGTCGGCGCCAGGCAAACCGCCATGTACCGCCGGCGCGAATACACAACGCCCTCGGCGCAGGCATAGATCATCGCCGTCTCGCGATTCGCCCCAAAGGTCACCTTCGCGCCCGCAGGCGCCAGCAGCTTAAAAAACACACCGTGCACCAGCTCGTGCACGGCGAACGACGCCATTGAGATCGCAGCCAAGCCGACTATCCAGCCCACGGCAGCCATCCAGCCACCCGCGTCAGCCGCATCCAGATCCGCAGGCCCGCCCAGCAGCATAAACACCGGCACCAGGCACACGGCAAACACGCCGGCTACGACCATCCCCCACACGAAGCAAGCGTGCAGAAAATCCTCGTCCTCAAACGCATGTATGTTGGAAATCTCATTCATAGCATCTTAGGATAGCGCCCCTGCCACGTACCCGTCCGCATGTGCGATAATGTCGAACGATATGCACGAATTGACCACCGCGTCGCCAAGCCTTGCGCCCGGCCGCGCTCTCACCATATGCGAAGGAGTCCCATGGCATCAAAATACTCCATGAACGACCGTCCCAGCTGGCCTCGCCGCGCCATCGTTACCGCCGGCGAGCCCTACGGCAACAAGGGCCTTCACTTTGGCCACGTTGGCGGCGTCTTTGTCCCTGCCGACTTCTTCGCCCGCTTCCTGCGCGACCGTCTGGGCCGCGAGAACGTCATCTTCACCTCGGGCACCGACTGCTACGGCTCGCCCATCATGGAGAGCTACCGCAAGCTCAAGGAAAACGAAGGCTACGATAAGTCCATCGGCGAGTATGTCGAGTCCAATCACTCCCGCCAGGCCGCGACCCTCAACAACTACAACATCAGCTGCGACATCTACGGTGGCTCGGGCCTTGAGCCGGCGGCCCAGATCCACAACGAGGTGACCGCCGAGATTATCAAGCGCCTGCACGAGCAGGGCACCATCTCCAAGCGCTCCACGCTGCAGTTCTACGATGCCAAGGCCGGCACGTTCCTCAACGGCCGTCAGGTGATCGGCCGCTGCCCCATCCAGGGCTGCAAGTCCGAGAAGGCTTATGCCGACGAGTGCGATCTGGGCCACCAGTTTGAGCCCGAGGAGCTCATCGCGCCCAAGAGCCAGCTCACCGGCGAGGTGCCCGAGCTGCGCCCGGTCGACAACCTCTACTTCGACCTGCCGGCCTACCTCGACTTTATGAAGACCTATACCGCCAAGCTCGCCCAGAACCCGCAGGTTCGCTCCGTGGTCTCCAAGACCATGGAGGAGTGGCTGCTGCCGGCCCAGCTCTACATCCAGAACAAGTTCCGCGAGGCCTTCGATGCCGTCGAGGATCAGCTTCCTGAGCACACCGTGCTGGAGCCCGAGGGCAACAAGAGCAGCTTTACCGTCACCTTCCCCAGCTGGAAGGAGCGCGACGACGCCCATGCGGTGCTCGCCAACGGCGGCGTGCGCTTCCGCAGCGGCAAGGCGCTCGTGCCCTTCCGCATCACCGGCAACATCGACTGGGGCGTTCCGGTGCCCGAGGTCGATGGCGTCTCCGACGTCACCTGCTGGTGCTGGCCCGAGAGCCTGTGGGCGCCCATCAGCTATACGCGTACCGTGCTCGCGCGCGATGCCAAGGCCGCCGGCGTGACCGAGGGCGTCGCCGCCCAGGATGCCGCCCTCATGGGCGAGCCCGCTGCCGACTCCACGCAGGTGCCCGCGCCCACCTACCAGCACAGCTCGCTCGACTGGCGCGACTGGTGGTGCTCTGACGACGCTCAGATCTACCAGTTTATCGGTCAGGACAACATCTACTTCTACTGCATCGCGCAGACCGCCATGTGGGAGGCCCTAGGCTGGAACCTCACGCAGAGCACCGTCAGCGCCTGCTACCACCTGCTCTACATGGGCAAAAAGGCCAGCTCGTCCTCGCAGACTCCTCCCCCGCCGGCAGACGACCTGCTCAACCACTACACCTGCGAGCAGATGCGCGCGCATTGGCTGTCGCTCGGCCTGTCCGAGAAGCCGGTGAGCTTTAGCCCCAAGGCCTACGACACGCGCGTGACCGGCAAGGACAAGGACGGCAACGAGGTGCGCGCCTGCGACGACAAGCGCGTTATCGACCCCGCCCTTAAGGAGAGCGCGCTGCTGACCGGCGTGTTCAACCGCCTGGCCCGCAGCTGCTTCTACGGCGTCGCCGTCAAGGAGGGCGACGAGAGTCCCTATCGCAACGGTTGCATCCCCGCCGGTGCCGCTTCTGACACCGTGGTCGAAGCCGCCCAGCAGGCGGCCCTCGCCTTTGAGCAGGCCATGTACAAGTTCGAGACGCACCGAGCGCTCGCTGTGTGCGACGACTACCTGCGCGCCGCCAACAAGCGCTGGAGCGATGCCTCCAAGGCCGCCAACAAGCTCGAGGGCGAGCCGGCCAACGCCGCCATGACGCAGGCCCTCGTCGACGCCTTTACCGAGCTGCGCGTAGCGACCGTGCTCATGCACGGCATCGTGCCGGCCGGCTGCGAGCTCATCTGCGAGTACTTCGACGTTGACCCGGTCGCCTTCTTTAGCTGGGATAACATCTTTGCCTCCACGGATGAGTTTGTGGAGAGCCTGGGCGAGAAGCCCGGCGAGCACCGCGTGAAGCCGCTGCCCCCGCGCTTCGACTTCTTTAGCAAGCACGAGAGCCAGTACTAAAGCACGCCAGCAGCGGCGTGCCCGGAAAGTAGTCAATTTGGAACGGGAAGGAAAGACGGATGTCCAAGCCGCGTCGTCGTAAGCAGAAAAAGCAGGTTAAGCCCGAGCTCAAGCTTAGGCAGTTTGCCTCCACCGAGCTTTCCGACCAGCTTGCCGCCCAACACTCCGCCGCCGACCTGCCGTGCTTTATGGTCGATACGGTCGCCGGCGCCTATGCGCCCGCCGATGCCGAGCTCATGATCGAGGGCTTCGGCGCCGCGGTCACACGCCCGGTCACACTGCGCGCCAACACGCTCAAGGCAACCGCCGAGGACATCGCTGCGGCGCTCGATGCCGCTGGCATCGCCCACAGCCCCGTCGCCTGGTACCCGGACGCCTTTATCCTGCCCGAGGCCCAGGTTTCCGATCTGTGGGATCTCGACATCTACCGCGACGGCAAGATCTATCTGCAGAGCCTGTCGTCCATGATGCCGCCGTTGGTCCTGGGCGCCCAGGCAGGCGAGGACATCCTGGACATGTGCGCAGCCCCTGGCGGCAAGACGACGCAGATCGCCGCCCTCACCCAGGGCCAGGCACACCTCACGGCCTGCGAGATGAGCATTCCCCGCGCCGAAAAGCTTGAGTCCAACCTCCACCGCCAAGGTGCCAAAAACGTGCCCGTCATGCGCATCGACGCACGCGAGCTCGACGAGTTCTTCCGCTTTGACCGCATCCTGCTCGACGCTCCCTGCACCGGCACGGGCACCGTCATCAGTGGCAACGAGAAAAGCCTGCGCGGCCTCACCGAGCAGTTGCTGAGCAAGTGCGCCCGCTCGCAGCGAGCACTTCTGGACCGCGCCATGGGTGCCCTCAAACCGGGCGGCACGCTCGTCTATTCGACCTGTTCGATCTTGCCGCAGGAAAACGAGGACGCCCTGCAAGAGGCCCTCGACAAGCATATGGACTGCGAGCTCATCCCCCTCGACGGCACGCCAAGCGAAAGTGAAGCACGACGCACCCAGGAAGCTGGTGAGGAGCCGCGCATCGAGTCCAACGCTCTGACCGAAGCCATTGCCGCGGGTCAGGTAGCGGCCATCGCCAACGGCCTGCCCGGCACGCTCACCATTCCGCCTAGCCGCGACTTTGAGGGCTTCTACATTGCCCTGATCCGAAAACGCAGCTAGCGCACGGATCCAAAACTCAACAAGCTATCTCTGTGCGCGTTTGCCCTGCTGGTCGCGATGTTGTTTAAGCATCGCGCGCTCCTTGCGTTCGGCCCTTTTGCCCTTAATGGCCGTGACCACAAAGTAGATGACCGCGGCGGCAACGATTGCGGCCACACAGAGGCCGATCGAGCCAAACATTGCTGTCAATTCCATACCGCGTCACCTCTCTTTTAAACGGGGCTTTCAAGATAGCACCTCGATACCCGCCACCACAGCTCCTTCACGTTCGCCGGCCCTTCGGTCTAACGGATGGCGCGGCGGGGAAAAATCAACTCGTCAAACGATTTAGCATTCGCAATTCCGGCTGCATCGCGCCGGCCATCATCACATAGAATCGAGCCTCCATGGATACCCTCAACGATCTAAATGAGCGCGTCGACGCCTTCGTCGGCACCAGCTCCTTCGACACGCCTGCGGCGGCAAACGACCAAGCTCCCATCGATGTGCCCGCCGAGGTGCACGAGGACATCGTCGCCTCGGTCGATTTTTCCGAGGTCGAGCTTGCAGACGAGTTCACCGAGCCCCAAGTAGCCGTCACGCCCAACGGCCTGCTCCCTATGGAGCCCCTGCCCATCGACGGACGCCTGCGCAAGGCTGCCCTTCGCATGCCCGACGAGATCGAGGAGGCCAGCGGCTTCACGCTCTTTGGCCGACGCATCAAGTCGCTCATTTACACCACCGATGTCGCGGTTATCCGCAACTCCAACGCCGACGCCGTCTTTGCGGTCTACCCTTTCACGCCGCAGCCCGCCATTACGCAAGCGCTGCTGACCGTCGCCGAGTGCCCGGTCTTTGTAGGCGTGGGTGGCGGAACTACGACCGGTAAGCGCTCCGTGCAGATGGCAGCCGTCTCCGAGATGCAGGGCGCGGCGGGCTGCGTGGTCAACTCCCCCGCTACTGCCGAGATGGTCGAGCACATCACCAACATCGCCGACATCCCCGTCATCGCCACGGTCGTTCGCTGCGACGACGATGCCCACGCCAAGGTGCGCGCTGGAGCCAAGATTCTCAACATCGCCGCCGGCAAGAACACGCCCCAGGTCCTACGCGAGCTGCGCGAGCACTATCCCAACCTGCCGCTTATCGCGCCGGGCGGCAAGACGCCCGAGAGCATTCGCGAGACCATCGCCGCCGGCGCCAACGCCATCATCTGGACACCGCCTTCGGCCCAGCAGCTACAGACCGACATGATGCAGCGTTATCGCAAGATGAAGGAAGACGCCACACCTGTCATCTCGCGCGACGACGTGCCCATTATCGACCAGGTCGCCGCCGCCGAGGTCAGCCAAGTCGAGAACATGAATCCCGATGTGCCGATTCCCGACGAAGTCATCGAGCGCGTCGCTTCGATCCACGAGCGCGTCGAGGAGCATCGCGCCAACCGCGGCCTCAAGCCGTCACTGCACGGCTTTTTCTTCCGCGGAAAGAAACGCTAGCCGCAACAGCAAGGCCCGCCCCACTGAACTGCCTCCCATTTCTTGGACATGAGAAATGGGAGGCTTTCTTTATGCG
>URVZ01000059.1 GCA_900551365.1 uncultured Collinsella sp. | reverse complement strand
AAAACGCCGGCGGCGCCGTCTCCATCGAAGACAACATGGGCAACGGCACCGTGGTGACCGTGAGCCTGAACCCCAAGCGCGTGCAGGAAATCGAGCGTGCCGGCGGACGCGGTGCCGCCGTGCGCCCCGAGACCGAGCAGACAGTCTATCCCCTGCCGGGAGCTTTTACACAGCCTCCCATGGCACAGATGCAGCAGTCTGGGATGCTCCCCGCGCAGGGGTTCCAGGCGATGTCGATGCCGGTGCCTCCAAACACTCCAGAGGGAATGCCTCCGACAGACCAGGATGTCGCCGTCCAACAATCGACAGGCATGCCGGGCGGCCAGCAAATGGGTTATCAGCCGTACCCGCAAGGGTATCCATATCAACAAGTACCGCAGCAGGGGCACGGGTACGCCCAGCAGTATCCGCAACAGTACCCGCAGGGATACCAGCAGCCGTACCAGCAGATGCCCCAGCAACAGTACAACCCCTGGGCACAGCAGGCACCGGCGCAGCCTTACCAACAGTGGCCGCAAAGTTTTCAACAGCAGATGCCACCCATGCAGAGTTCTCAACAACCAGCAGCTCAAATGATGTATCCTAATGCGGCAAATCAGTATGCACAGCCACAGCCGGACGTGTTCGTAAGCGACCGCGGCAACGCCGCGCTAGGCTATCTGGCGCAAAATCAGGCGTGCGGCGCGACCGATCTGGCGAGGGCGTTTGGAAATTCGGCCCCCACCTGGTCGCGAACGCTCAATGATTTGGCGCAGGCCGGCTTGGTCATCAAGCATGGCCAAAAATACCATCTGACCGAACTCGGCGCAGCTCGCGTGCGAGCTCAGAGCTAAAGGACGGGAGAGACCGTGGACGAGGAAGCAAGCATCATCCTGGGGGATGCCATCGCCTTTTGCCAGCGCGATGGCCAAGATGCACGCCTCATCAACATGTTGGGGCAATCGCGCGCTGTGAGCCTGACCGAAGACACGCTCACGATCGAGGCCCCTTCGCGCTTTGCCATCGCGCAGCTCAAAAAGCATCAGCCGACTATTGAGGCCTATCTGGAAGAAATCGCCTTTGCACCGATTGCGCTCGATATCGTGGCACCGCAAGGCGCCGCGACGGAATCCGCTGCCGCGACGGCGCCCGCCGCGGCTCCCGCTGCTTCCCCGGCGGTGCCGGCCTCCGCAGGCGACGTGCCGACAATCGAGCACCAGCACAGCGATGTTTCCCGTGAAACCATGGCACCGTTGCCGACCGCGGCGGCGACGTCAACGAACGTACCCGTCACGCACATGCCCATCGCTCACGACGCAGCGGCGGGCGCGGATTCGGGCATTGCAATCAAGAACACGCTCTCGGCCGATGATTTTCGTCGCATGATGAACCAGATGAAGGGCGGAGCGCCGACTAAGTCCACGCAAGCTGCGACCCCCGCTTCACCCATGCCAGCACCGACCGTACCGGCCGAGCAGAATGCGGATGGAGCCCCGCTCGCCGCGAACTCAAAATTTACCTTTGAGAACTTTGTCTACGGCCCCGAGAACAGCCATGCCTATCGCTCGGCACTCAAGTTTGCCGCCCTCGCGGACGAGCGCGGCACATGCACATCACTGTTTATCTACGGCAAATCGGGCCTGGGCAAGACGCACCTGCTGCTTGCCATCAAAAACGAGCTCGCCGAGAAGTCGCCCGAGATCAAGGTCAAGTATGCCAACTCCCAGGCATATCTGGACGACCTGATGACCGAGTTCGACCGCCAAAAGAAGAGCAACGCCCCTATCATGCAGGCATACCACGGCGTGGACGTGCTCATCATCGATGACATCCAAAACATCATCGGCAAGCGCGCGAGCGTGGACTACTTTTTCCAGCTTATGGACGAGTTCATCCGCAACAACAAAAAGGTCGTGATCGCAGCCGATCGCGCCCCCAAGGACCTGAGCATGGACGAGCGTCTGACCAGCCGCTTCAACGCCGGCATGCTCTGCCTGGTCGCAGAGCCCAGCTACGAGATGAAATACAAGATCTTGCAGCGCTATTACGAGAACACCATCGTCGCCGCTCCCGAGGCAGGCGACGACTCACTGTTGGCGGCCTACGGGGGCGACGGCGGGCACCTGACCGATGAGCACTTTAAGCACATGGCAGAGGTGTCGGGCACCAACATCCGCGAACTCGAGAGCTTTTGCGAGCGCTGCGCCGGCGAGGCGGGCGACCGCGAGCGCGAGGGCGGGGAGCTCACCTTTGACGATATCGACGCCATCGCCAGCCAGTACTTCGACACATCGGCCAAAAAGATCAACGTCCAGACGGTTCAGTCCGTCATCGAAGAGCAGTACGGCGTGACGCACGAGGAGCTCATCGGCCCGCGTCGCAACGCCAATATCGCCAAAGCACGCCATATCGCTATCTACCTGGCCATCGAAATGTGCGAGATGACGACCACGGCGGTAGGCGCCGAATTTGGCAACCGCAACCACTCGACCGTCAGCACGAGTTACAAAAAGGTCCAGAAGATGATCCAGGAAGACCGCACCGTCACCGAAGACCTCAAGTCGCTGCGCGATAAAATTACACTGCGCTCGTAGGGAAATAGAGACACCTGTTGAAAACTTGTCGAAACCACGGGCATAAGGTGTCTAAAACCCAACCCGCGGTGATGAAAAGTTTTGCGCAGGTTTTGAACGTGGAAAACCACCCCTGTTGCACACAGGTTGCTGTCGATTCTCTTTCTGGGTCTGACCTGCGTCTTTGGGAGTAATCAACAGTTTCGTCAGTGCTATTACTATTATTAAGATATTTATATCTATAGAAAGGTATTAAAAGATGAAGTTCACCGTCAGCCAGAGCTCGCTTACACAAGCCATCGGCGTCGTTATGAAGGGTGTCGCTTCGGCATCCACCCTCCCCATCCTGTCGGGCGTGCTCGTTAAGGCCCAAGACGGCATCTTGGAATTCCAGACCTCTAACTACACCATCTCGATCCGTCATCGCATCGCGGCGCATGTCGAAGAAGAGGGCGAGATGGTTATTCCCTGTAAGATGCTCTCCAATATCACCAAGACCCTCCCCGATGCCCCGGTCACCTTTGAGCTGTCCGAGCGCCAGGTGCTGATTGGTTGCGAGAAGAGCTCTTTTCGCCTGAACACGCTCGATGCCAATGACTTCCCCGAGTTTCCGGCCTATGCCATCGAGAGTGCCGTGGAGCTGCCGACCGATGTCTTGTCCGAAATGGTCGGCCGCGTGTGGCGCGTCACCTCGACCGACAAGGCTCGCCCCATCCTGGGCGGCGTGCACATGAAGGTCGAGAACAACACCGTACGCCTGGTAGCGACCGATTCCTTCCGCTTGGCCGTGTGCGATACGCAGGTCGAGACCTCGACCCTCGAGGGCTCCTTTGAGCTCAACGTTCCGGCTGACGCCTTTAACGACGCACTGAACATCATGGCCAGCCAGGCGACCATCATGATCGGGGCTACCGACACCCAGGTCGTCTTCGAGGCCGGCAACACCACCTACGTGTCGCGTCGCATCGAGGGCGTGTACCCCAACTACAAGCAGCTCATCCCCGATTCGTGCGTGACGAGCGTCAAGATCGACGTGGCCGCCTTCAACGCCGCCCTCAAGCGCGTGGCGGTCATCGCGAGCGCCAACCCCGCCGTCAAGTTCGAGATCGACGTCGAGAATGGGCAGATGGGCCTGTCCTCCATCTCCAACGACCAGGACCTTGCGCAGGAGACGATCGATGTCGAGGCCGAGGGCGAGTCAGGTACCATCGCCTTCAACTACCACTACATCTTCGGCTGCCTCAATGCCCTGTCCAAGGAGAAGGAGATCACGCTGGAGCTCAAGAGCTACTCGCAGGCGGGCATCTTCAAGTCCTACGACAAGATCAACTACCTGTACCTGGTCATGCCGGTCCGCATCTAGCGCTGCGCCATGACCATGTTCGCCCGCGATCTTTCCGTCGCGCACTACCGCAGCTTCGATAGCTATCGTCTTGCCCTGGACGAGGGCGTGACGATACTTGCGGGACCAAACGCGGCGGGAAAGACCAATCTCATAGAGGCGCTGCAGCTGCTGACGAGCGGCGCCTCGTTTAGGCATCCGACCGCAGCCGAGCTCGTCCATGACGGCGTGGGCTCGTGCAAGGTCGAGCTGAGGCTCGAGGGCGACGGCCGCGTGCTTGATATGGGATTGAGCGCGGAGGACGGTAAGCGCTCGTTTAGCCGCAACGGTAAGAGATGCTCTGCCGCCGGTGTGCGCGGGGTTCTGCCGAGCGTGCTGTTTTGCCCCGACCATCTGGACATGGTTAAGCGAGGCGCCAGTGTGCGCCGCGCCGCCCTCGATGACTTTGGCATGCAACTGAGCGCACGCTATGCCGATCTTGCGAGCACCTATGGGCGCTGCGTGACCCAGCGTAACGCCTTGCTCAAGGAGACCTGGTGCTGCCGTGAGATGCTCGGCGCGTGGAACGATTCGATTGCCCGCGCGGGCGCGGCTCTGCTCGTGCACCGGTTGGCCCTGCTCGACCGGCTGGCGGGCCATGTACACACTGCCTACGGGCAAGTGGCGTCCGGAGAGGCTGCCAACGTGGCCTATGCGTCCACGCTGGGGGATTTGCCCCAGGTCGAGGATCGCGAAGAGCTGAAGGGCTGGGCGTACGAGCGCATGCTGGCCGCCCTTGATGAGCACGCCGACGAGGAAATTCGCCGCGGCGTGACGTTGGTGGGACCGCATCGCGACGAGATTGAATTTACCGTGGCGGGTCGCTCCGCCCGTTCATTTGCCAGCCAAGGACAGCAGCGAACGTTGGTACTGTCCTGGAAGGTGGCCGAGGTTGCCGTGGCTCGCGATGTCCTGGGCACCGCCCCACTGCTGCTTTTGGACGACGTGATGAGCGAGCTCGACGGCGAGCGTCGCGGCGCTTTCCTGCGGCTGATCGGCGATGATATCCAGACGGTTATAACCACGACCAACCTGGGGTACTTTACCGATGACCTGCTTGATCGAGCCAAGGTGGTGAGCATGGGTGAGACGTGCTAATTACGAGCGCGAGAGCGAAACGGTCGCCTTCAGCGGGTTTTTGAACGCAGAGCGCCAGCGCATCCTGGCGTCGGCGACCCCCGAGCGCCGTGCGCAGATGGAGGCCGCCGAGGAGTCGCGCACGGTCTATCGCGCATGGAACGCGGTGTGCTCGGGCACGCGCGAGGGACGGCATGTGACGGGACTGCGCTACCTGCCCGAGTCCAATGAGCTGCTGGTGTATCTCGACTCGCCCTCGTGGACGCAGGAAATGACGCTGTTGCGCGAGATCATCCGCGCGCGCATGGAGCGCGTCGGTGCGCATGTGGATGGCCTGGTGTTCAAAACCACCGCGCCCGGTCACACGCCGCCCGCCGCCAAGGAGCGCCTGCGCCCGTCGACGACCGAGCGACCGCCGGCCCCGCACGCCGACCTAAGTGAGGCCGAGCGTACCGAGATCGAGCGCCAAGTGGCGCCCATCGAAGACCAAAAACTGCGCGAGGCCCTCGAGAATGCCATGAGAGCCAGTGCCGAGTGGGCCAAGGGCGTGCAAGGCAAAAAAGAGCCTTAAATCGCATCTGGTGGCCTTGTAGAGCCAAATACCCTCGTTCCCGAGGGTATTTTTTTACGATAAACTAGTAAGGCTGTACACATTTTCTTGACTGAAGGAGGACGTGTGGCAAACGAAAACGATTACGATGGCGGCGAGATTAAGATTCTCGAAGGTCTCGAGGCCGTTCGTAAGCGCCCGGGCATGTATATCGGCTCGACGAGCGCCAGCGGTCTGCATCACCTGGTGTGGGAGATCGTTGACAACTCCGTCGACGAGGCCATGGCCGGTTTCTGCACCGAGATCCAGGTGACGGTCCACGCCGACAACTCCATCACGGTCGTCGACAACGGGCGCGGCATCCCCGTCGACGAGCACCCTGTTAAAAAGATCCCGACGCTCGAGGTCGTCATGACGATCCTGCACGCCGGCGGTAAGTTCGATAACTCGGCCTATAAGGTCTCGGGCGGCCTGCACGGCGTGGGCATCTCCGTCGTCAACGCGCTGTCCAAGCGCGTGGTCGTTCAAGTTCGTCGCGATGGCAACACCTACGAGATGGAGTTCTCGCGCGGCAAGACCGTCAAGAAGATGGAGGTCGTGGGCACCTCGGATTCGACGGGCACCACCGTCACCTTCTGGCCCGACGATGAGATCTTCGAGACCTGCATCTACGATTTCGATACGCTGCACAACCGTCTGCAGGAGACGGCGTTCCTCAATAAGAACCTCAAAATCGTGCTGACCGACGAGCGCGAAGCGACTCCCCACGTGGAGGAGTTTTGCTACGAGGGCGGCATCATCGACTTCGTCAAGTTCCTCAACGAGGGCAAGGACGTCCCCGAGGCCTTTAAGGAGCCCATCTACATCGAGGGCAAATCGGACCCGGACGCGCCTGTGGCCAAGATGGGAGAGGTCGAGGTTTCCCTGCAGTGGAATAGCGGCTACGGCGAGAACGTCATGTCGTTTGCCAACGACATCTACACCCCCGAGGGCGGCATGCACCTTGAGGGCTTCCGCACCGCGCTCACTCGCGTGATCAACGACTACGCGCGCAAACAGAACCTGCTCAAGGAAAAAGACGCCAACCTGACCGGCGACGATGTGCGCGAGGGCCTTTCGGCCGTTATCTCGGTCAAGCTGCCCGATCCGCAGTTTGAGGGCCAGACCAAGGCCAAGCTCGGCAGCTCCTATATGCGCGCGCTCACGCTCAAGATCGTGACCGACGGCCTCGCCGATTACCTCGAGGAGCATCCCAAGCCCGCCCGCGAGATCGTCAAGAAGGCGCAACAGGCCTGCAAGGCGCGCAATGCCGCCCGCAAGGCGCGCGAGGCGACCCGCCGCAAGAGCCTGCTCGAGACGGCGTCCCTGCCCGGTAAGCTCGCTGACTGCTCGGTGCGCGATGCCGAGCTGACCGAGCTCTTCATCGTAGAGGGCGACTCGGCAGGCGGTTCGGCCAAGGACGGCCGTCGCCGAGACATCCAGGCGATTCTGCCCCTGCGCGGCAAGATTCTGAACGTCGAACGCGTTGGTGACCATCGCGCGTTCTCGAGTGACACCATCCAGTCGCTGATTACCGCGATCGGCTGCGGCGTCACGACGAGCGCCGGCGACGGCGGCGACTTCGATATCACCAAGGCGCGCTACCACAAGATCATCATCATGACCGATGCAGACGTCGACGGTGCGCATATCCGCATCCTGCTGCTGACGTTCTTCTACAAGTACATGCGTCCGCTGATCGATGCCGGCTACGTCTATGTTGCCTGCCCGCCCATCTTTGGCATTAAGGTGCGCAACAAGATCCACTACGTGTATCCCAACGGCCGCCAGCCCGAAGACGAGATCCTGCGCGACACCATCCAGAGCCTGGGCCTGAACCCCGACGATAACGACGAGGACGGCAAGGCCAAGGACGGCAAGATCACCAAGAAGCGCAAGGGCTATACCGTCCAGCGCTACAAGGGCCTGGGCGAGATGGACCCCAAGCAGCTTGCCTCGACGACGATGGATCCCAAGACCCGCATCCTACAGCGCGTGTCGATCGAGGACGCCGTGGTGGCGGACCGCGCCGTGCGCGAGCTGATGGGCTCCGAGGTCGGCTATCGCCGCGAGTACATCGAGAAGCACGCGCACGACGCGCGCTTCTTAGACGCCTAACCTGTTCGGCTTTCCCAGCCACCGCACCTTCGCCCTCAATCGTCGGTCGCGTACCCAAGTACGCTTCCCTCCTCTTTCGGGCGAATCTGCGGCACCTGGAAAAGCTGTCTCCGTGGTAGGGAACTAATGGACCACGCAAACCATGAGGAGGTAACGTGGCAGACGATATCAACAATAACGAGGGTATGGGCGAGGCCGGCGATGCCGGCATGCCCGACGATCTGAAGCGCCTGCTTGCCCGCGCTGAGCAGGGCGAGGACGGCGATCCTGACGCCTATAACCCCGATGCCGATGATGACGAGGAAGAAGACGACGGCGGCGAGCTCGAGGAGAGCTTTGGCGAAGTCGACCGTGGCGCCTCGGCCGGCGAGGATATCAACGGCGGCCAGCTCCAGATTTCGGAGTTCGGTCGCGAGATGAAGCAGTCGTTTATCGAGTATTCGATGTCGGTCATCACGGCGCGCGCCCTGCCGGACGTGCGCGACGGCTTAAAGCCGGTGCACCGCCGCATCCTGTACGCGATGAACGAGAGCGGCATCTACCCCAACCGCCCGCACAAGAAGTCGGCGTGGACGGTCGGCGAAGTTATCGGTAAGTACCACCCGCATGGCGACTCCGCGGTCTATGAGGCCATGGTCCGCCTGGCGCAGTGGTTCTCCATGCGCACGCCGCTCATCGACGGTCACGGCAACTTCGGCAATATCGACGGCGACGGCGCGGCGGCCATGCGTTACACCGAGAGCCGCCTGGCAAAGCCCGCCATGGAACTGTTGCGTGACTTGCAGAAGGATACCGTCGACTGGCAGCCCAACTACGACGAATCGCTCGCCGAGCCCGTGGCACTGCCTGCACGTTTCCCCAACCTGCTGGTCAACGGCAGCCAGGGCATCGCCGTCGGCATGGCCACCAACATCGCCCCGCACAACCTCACCGAGGCGATCGAGGCCACCTGTTACCTGATCGACAACCCCGACGCCACCGTCGACGAGCTCATGCAGATCATGCCCGGTCCGGACTTCCCCACCGGCGCCATCATCATGGGCAGCGCCGGCATTAAGCAGAGCTACGAGACCGGCCGCGGCTCCATTACCGTGCGTGCCAAGGCGCACGTGGAGTCCACCAAGACCGGTCGCAGCCGCCTGGTCTTTACCGAGATTCCCTATATGGTCAACAAAGGCACCCTGCAGGAGAAGATCGCCCAGCTCGTCAACGACAAGCGCATCGAGGGCATCTCGGACATGCGCGATGAGTCCAACCAGAAGGGTATCCGTCTGGTCATCGAACTCAAGAAGGGCGTCATCCCGCAGGTCGTGCTCAACAACCTGTACAAGTACACCTCGCTGCAGACGACCTTCGGCGCCAACAACCTGGCGCTCGTCAACGGCGTTCCCAAATGCCTGAGCCTGCGCGAGATGCTGCAGCACTACATCGACCACCAGGTCGACGTCGTCACCCGACGCACCCGCTTCGACCTTAAGAAGGCCCAGGCCCGTGCGCATATCCTCGAGGGCTACCTGATGGCCCTTGACCATATCGACGAGGTCATCAGCATCATCCGTTCCTCGCAGACCGATTCCGAGGCCAGCAGCCGCCTGATCGAGCGCTTTGGCTTTACGCCCGAGCAGACCACGGCCATCCTCGAGATGAAGCTGCGCCGCCTGACCGGCCTGGAGCGCGACAAGATTCAGGAAGAGCTGGACGGCCTGCGCCGCGCCATCGCCTACTACGAGGACCTGCTGGCGCACGAGGAGAAGATCCTGGGCGTCATTAAGGAAGAGATGCGCGAGATCTCCAAGAAGTTTGGCGATAAGCGCCGCACCGAGATCAGCCAGGTCGAGAAGGACCTGGACGTCGAGGACCTCATTGCCGACGAGGACATGGTCGTGACCATCACCCACACCGGCTACGTTAAACGTATCCCGGTGGCCGCCTACCGCGCCCAGAAACGCGGCGGCAAGGGCGTGTCGGGCGTCAACCTCAA
Organism: uncultured Collinsella sp.; assembly: GCA_900551365.1. Lineage (GTDB taxonomy): Bacteria > Actinomycetota > Coriobacteriia > Coriobacteriales > Coriobacteriaceae > Collinsella. Next base: position 1,097 of record URVZ01000059.1, on the reverse strand, counting down.
AGAGGACGATGTCATCGACGAGATGTTCATCGCGTCCACGCACGAGTACGTGCTGTTCTTCTCGAGCAAGGGCAAGGTTTATCGACTGAAGGTGCACGAGCTGCCGGTGGGTACGCGCCAGGCGCGCGGTACCGCGATCGTCAATCTGCTGCCCTTCGAGGAGGGCGAGAAGATCGCGAGCGTCATCAGCTGCCGCGAGTTCCCCGCCGACGAGTATCTGATGTTTGCCACCAAGAGCGGCATGGTCAAGAAGACCGTGATGAGCGCGTATGACCGCAGCCGTCGCGACGGCCTGATCGCTATCAACCTGCGTGACGACGACGCGCTGCTGAACGTCCGCCGCGTGCGCGAGGGCGACAAGATTATCCTGGCCACCACCGCGGGCAAGGCAATCATGTTCTCCGAGGAGCAGGTGCGCGCCACCGGCCGCGATACCAGCGGCGTTCGCGGTATCGGTATGAAGGACGGCGTGAGCGTTCTGGGCATGGAAGTCACTAACGGCAACGGTGATCTGTTCGTCATCACCGAGCGCGGCTACGGCAAACGCACGCCGGTTGCGGACTACCCGGAGCAGAATCGCGGCGGCCAGGGCGTCTACACCATCCAAATGACCGAGCGTAAGGGTAACCTCGCGGCCATGAAGACGGTGGGCCCGCAGCACGAGCTGTTCATCGTGACGGAGGGCGCGACGGTCATTCGCGTCAAGACCGACGAGATCAGCCAAACCGGCCGAGCCACCCAGGGCGTCAAGATGATGACCGTCGACGACAACGACCGCATCTGCGCCGTAGCCCGCATGACGGCCGCCAAGGAGAAGCCCGAAGGCGAAGCCACAGAAGACGGCTCTGCTCCCGAGGAAACCCCTGTCGACCTAGGCGACGGCAACGACATGCCAGAAGATCTCCTCGACGAGTAAGAGGCCCTAGCTGATAGAAAATATCAGACCCCATATATCGGCGGTCGGCGCACCTGCGCGCCGACCGCTTTTTTTGACAAACTTGGAGCCCCGTGTCAGACGGCTGGGCGAGATGGGTTAGGTTTGTCGCGAGTTCCGCACGCAAAGAAGGCCACTTAATGTGGCCTTCGTCTTGCGCAGG
>URVZ01000058.1 GCA_900551365.1 uncultured Collinsella sp. | reverse complement strand
GGCTCAGCACGCCGTTGCCCACAAACATCCAAAACGTGATGACGTTGATGTCCATCTTGCGGCCATACTTGGCGGTCACCGCCATCTGGATGGCAAAGAAGACCGCACCGCCCAGTGTGATGACATCGCCGACATTGAACTCGACGCTATCGAGCGCCACCAGACCAATGCCCGCCAGGCACAGCAACGCGGCGCCCAAGTTGTAACGAGTAAGCTTTTCGCCGCTTAGAACGTAGCTCGCAAACGGAACCAAGATGCAGTACGTGCCCGTCAAAAATGCACTCTTGCCTGCCGTGGTCTGTGCCAGGCCGATCGTCTGCAAACCGTAGGCACCCCACATGAGCGCGCCCATGCCAAGTCCAACAATCAGGTTTCGAGCGTTGAAATGGGCAACAATGCGCTCGTGGAAGATGGCAAGCATGACCAACGACGCCGGAAGAAAACGAATGTAGAGCAGCTCGAACACCGGAATGGTATCGAGCGCATCCTTCATGGTGGTGAAGGAATAGCCCCAGATGACCGCCACCGAAAGCAGCAAGACCTTCCAGAACAGCGGCGAGCGCGCACCGGCACCGCGAGAGGCACCGCCGGCACCTAGGTCTTCGCGGGCTACAGGGCTATCGGGCATATTCTCGATTTCGTTGGCAGCGTATTGGGCCATGGAACATCCTCACACTCAATCTGGGCGTGGTGTCCGCACGCGTATGGCTGCGTGCCGCCTCATGGTCAAATAAAAACGGGGCGCACCGGACCCCCGGCACGCCCCGCTACTGTAGCAACAACCAAGCAGCCCACGCAATCCAGCCCACTAAAGCGTCGGCAGAGTAAACCTCGATGTTTCGTCGATGTCACGCTGTTGCACTAAATAAGTTTCGTGCTTTCAAGCTTTTCGATGATCCAGTCGTTGGCTTTGATGACTGGGCGGCGGAAGACCACGCCCAGGGCCAGCGACGGAATCAGATAGCTCGTCAGAATGCCCAGCTCAATCCAGTACTCCATATGGTAGGCACCGGCCATGGCGGCATGCATGGCGTTGATGCCGTGGGTAAACGGCAGGAACGGATAGATTGCCTGGAACACGGGGCCGGTCATCTCGATGGGGAACGTGCCGCCCGAACCACCGACCTGCATAACCAACAGCACGACGGCGAGGGCCTTACCGATATCGCCAAACGACACCGTAAGCGTGTAGACGATATTGGAGAACACGAGACTCGCGACCCAGCCCGCCAGCACAAACTGCAGCGGGTCGTCGCACTGAATGCCAAAGAACAGGATGTCGCCCGCACACACGAGCGTTGCCTGCAGCAGAGCCAGACCGCCAAAGAACAGGTAGCGACCCAGGTAGATCTCGTGCAGGCGCACGGGGATGAGCTCGTTGATAAGCTCATCGTCAACCGAGACCTTCATCATGGCCGCCAGAACAATCGAGCCCACCCACAGCGACAAAATCGTATAGAACGGCGCCATGGCCGAGCCGTAGTTGCGGATCGGGTAGACCGGCTTGCGATCGAGCGCAACGGGGCCGGAAAGCGACACGGCGAGGGCATCGGGGTCGCTGCCAATCATTGTCTTAATCATGGCCAGGTCACCCGATATCAGAGCGCTATCAAGCTCGTCCTTAAAGGCACTGATCTTGTCCGACGCCTCGCCCAGCTGATCGGAAGCCTTGTTGACCAGCTTTGCAGCCTTGGAGAGACCCTTCGCGAGCGAACCAGAGGCGTCGGTCAGACCGCTCACGGCGCTATCCAAGTCACCCGAGATACCGTTCAGGGAATCCAGAACGCCCGAAATGGTCTTCTTGAGCTCCTTGGCCTTAACCGAGAACGTAGAATCGTAGTCGGACTTGGCACCCGAGATACCCGCCTTGGCATCGGCGATGGCCTGGTCAACCTCGGCACGCGAATTGTTGACCTCCGCCATGCTGCCCGAAAGGGACTTTGCGGTCGCCGTCAGGTCCTTCGCATTGTTACGGTACTCCGCGGCAATTCTGCCCAGCGACGTCGCAGCGGACTTGAGGCCGTCTTTGAGCTTGTCATCACTCACCTGGTCGGCAAGGTTGCGGAGCCGATCGGCCATCGCATCGATATCGTCAGCACGCGTATTGAGCGCAGCTGCGGCTTCGTTGAGCTGAGACACCGTAAGGTCAACATGCTGATTCGCGGCATCGAATGCCTTCGCAAGCTCGGCGGACACGTTGTCGAACGAGCCCGCGCTTCCGTCAATCGCCGCGTCAACGGCATCGCTGGCGGCCTTGAGCGCTTCCTTGGAATCATTGATGCCGCTCTTGGCATGCTCCATCAGCTGCTTCGTCGACTCATCGACGGTGCCCGTCTGCTTGAGCATGCCGCCCGCCGATGTCAGTGAATCGGACGTAGAGCTCAAAATGCCCGCGAGCGACGTCGCGCTCGCCTGAACGTCCTGCAGGTCCTCGACCGAATCGCCCAGCGTAGAGGACAGATTGGCGATAAAGTTGCTCACCTGGTCGGTGCTCATATAGTCGAGCAGGCTGGACACGGTTTTAAGACCGATGGTCGTAATGGTCTTGGTAAAGGTCTCGTTGACTTGGCTCTGGACGGCACTCGACCCTTTCTCGGTCACGATCTGGGCAATGGCGTTGGCCTTCTGATTCTCGTAGAACTCGATATCGGCATGCTTCACGTCGGTCGAAAAGAGCGTCATCATATCGGCACTAAACGTCTTAGGGATAACGACAGCCGCATAGTATGCGCCCGATTTGACGCCCTCGATGGCCTTTTCTCGATTGTTGAGTACAACCCAATCGAAGCTCTCGTTGCCGCGCAGGGTGGCGGTCACGTTTTCACCCACGTTGACCTCAACGGGGATCAGATCGCTCTCGTAACCCTCATCGGTGTTGACCACGGCGATCTTAAGATTGCCGGTGTTGCCGTACGGGTCCCAGCTGCCGGCGATGTTAAACCACGCGTACAGGCACGGTACGATAACGAGGCCCATCACGACAACCAAGCCGATTACGGAGCGAGACACATTTTGGACATCGCGCTTAAACAGATGCAGGATGTTCTTCATTTATGCCTCACCTCCTTTGGAGTGCTTGCCAAGCGGAGTGGCATCTCCATCATTTGTGGCTGTGCTGTCGCTGTCCTGAGATTTATGGTTCGAGCCTATATGCGGCAAGCGGCCCGTGGACTGATCGCCGCCCTTGGCACCACGCTCGCTGGCGTTGAGGCCAAACATGTAGCGGGCAGCAGGAATGGCGGCCGTGTGCTCGCGCATCTCGCGACGCAGGTCCTCATCCGAAAGCGCCGAGATGCGCATCTGGGTATTGAGGCTCGCGCGGATATATTCGATATTGATAAGCCAGCCGCAGATGGCAATGACCGAGATGATCCAAATGACAAGCAGGATGATCTTGCCGTTATTGTCGATATCGAGAACCGTCGACAGGACAAAGAGCAGGACCTGCACGCCGACTACAGCGGCAAAACCGCCCTTGATGTAGTACGGGTAGCGATGTTCAAAGGCGACCGCATGATCAAGCAGTTCGCGACGGTACGAATCGGAATCGAGCATGACACGCATGGCCGTGCGCAGCGAGTAGCGCTGGCGCGGCAGGTCATTGGACTCGCAGATCATCATACCGGTCGTGGAAAGCTGTTTATCAAAGAGCAGGTTGAGGTTGAGCAGCAGCGGACGCAGCTGCAGACCGATAAAGAGCGCCACGATCAAGAACACGCCCAGAATGCACAGGTTAAACAGGTAGTTGAACGAGTACATGCCGCCGACCGTCTCACGCAGCAGATTGATGCCGTAGGTAAAGGGCAGCAGCGGGTGCAGCCACTGGAAGAAGCCGGGCATCATCTCGATGGGGTACATGCCCGACGAACCCGGGATCTGCACGATGACGAGAATGACGCCGATAGCCTTGCCGATATGCTTAAACGTGGTGGACAGCGCATAGATGATATTGACGTAGGTGAACGAAATGGCGATGCCGCCCAGCACGAACAGCAGCGGGCTGACGCACTGCACGCCAATCACCAGATCGCCTACCGTAACGATGATGGCCTGCAACGCGCCCAGGATCACCATGAGCAACCAGCGGCCAAAGTAGCCTTGGCGCGCCGTAAAGCTGCCAACACCTTCACGGTCGACCTCGAGCTTGTAAATGGCGATGAGCACATAGCCGCCCACCCAAAGCGCCAGATTGGTGTAGAAGGGAGCGATGCCCGAGCCAAAGCTCTTGACCGGATAGATTGACTTGGACGTCAACTCAACCGGAGACGCCATGAAATCTGCCACGTCATTGACATCGACGCCCATCAGATCGGCCAGCTCGCCCATGGACTCGGAGGTCTGCAGCGCCGCGATGTCATTGGCGGCGGTTGCAAGCTTGTCCTGGACCTTGGCAAGCGAGGAATCGGTCTGGGACAGCGTGGTCTTGGCCTGGCCGAGCGTAGCGCTAAGCTGCGCCAACGTGCCGCGCGCATTTGCAAGTGTAGGTGTCATACCCGAGACGATACCGGTCAGGTCGCCCGAAACGGCAGCAAAAGAGTCGAGCGCGCTCGAGGCCTTCGGCAGCGCGTTTTGGCCCAAGTCCGTCTGGGCTTGGCCAAGGTTGGTCGCACCGGTATGAATTGCGTTATTGATAGCGTCACTGGCACCCGAAACAGCCGCTGCGTCATTCGCCATGGCGCACGACTGCGCGGACAGACCGTCCTTGATGCTCTGAAGCTTTTCATTCTGCTCTCGAAGCAAATCGATGGTCGATACAATGCGCGCGTCAATTTCCTCGGAACCTGTCGACGTGTCATTGGCGAGAATCTCCAAGTGCCCGATAACGGCCTTATTGTGGTCGATTGTCGCTTGAAGAGACTCGAGCGAGTTGTCGATACGGGTGGTCGTAGATGTGACCGCGCCCGTCAGCTTGCCGATGGCAGCGTTCGCAGAGGCCGACGTCTTGGTGAGCGCAAGGCTGCCTTCCGAGAGCGCCTTGGAGAGCGAGGTGATGGAGTTGCCCGCCGTGGTGCGAGCTTCGCTCAGCAGGTCGTTGCCCTGGGAGATCGCCTGCGTCAGCGACGGTGCCTGGCCTTGCAAGCCGGCAAGTGCCGCATCAGCCGAGGCGATAGCGCCACTCGTCTTATCGATGGCGGCATTCATATCGCCAATCGAATCGCGCACCTCGCCCAAGGTGTCGGACGCCTCGGACACCGAACTTGCCAGCGAGTCCTGAGTCTGGGTTGCCTTGTCCTTTAAATCGACACCGGCATCCTTGGCGATACCGGCAACAGTCTTGCCTACCGTAGAGACAAATTCCGAGTTGATCTGCTCCTCGATGGTGTTGGCACCGGTGACCTTGGGCGCAATGGCGCTCTTCTTCTCATTGACGTAGTACGTGAGCTTGGGCTGATGGTAGTTGCCGTCGAGCATCGAAACCAGGTTATCCGAGAAGTTCTTGGGAATCACGATAGCGGCATAGTACTCGCCGCTCTCGACGCCCTCCTTGGCATCGGCCGTCGAGTCGACGAACGTCCAGCCCAACTGATGATTCTCCTTGAGCTGGTCGACCACTTTGTCGCCAGCGTTGAGCTCACCCACCAAGTCGTTTTGGGTGCCTCGATCGTTGTTGGCGATAGCAATCTTGATGCCTTGGGTGTTTCCATACGGATCCCAGTTTGCCACGATGTTATACCAGGCATACAGCGAGGGAATAACGCACACGCCTAGGGTAACCACCAGGGCGACGGGGTTCACAAGCAGTCGCTTAATGTCGCGCTTAAATATCGCAAAGGACACCTTTGCATTGGATAGTTTGCTGCCGAGACTCACGCTTGGACCATCCATCCTGTCGTTAAATCGAATCGTACTATCGACAACCATTGTAGTAGGCGCTTTAACGTCTCAAAGCACAATGGTGTTGAGTTTTGCGGGTAGCAATATACTACGAAGATGAGTTAACGTACAGATGTACAGTATCCTAAATTTCAGCAGGTCACAAAACCACAACCCGCACAAATTAGCAATTCAAATAGTCATCGGGGACGTTCTTAAACGACTAGTCAAACAAAAACGTCCCCAATGACTACTTAGGACCACGGCAACGTCGATGTTTTGGCAATGCCAGCGAGCGGGCGCCAGAGCGAACAAATTGGCATGAAAAGAGGACGGCATAGACCTTCTGGTCATGCCGTCCTCTTTGAATGACAAGTTGTCGCTCTGGCGCCCGCGCAGCGTCGACTGGTCCGCCGTTCGTTAGAACGGCGGAACTGAGGGCAGCGTCGAGCCGTTACGCGGTTTGGTAAAACCGCGTAAATACCTAACTACATCAAGTTGCAAACAGCTGCTGCGAAAGCAACGGGGTCCTCGGGCAGAATGCCCTCGACCAGCAGGGCCTGGTCATAGAGCAAACCGGAGTACTGCTTGATCTTGTCGGCGTCGCCCGCCTTCTGGGCAGCGACGAGCTTGGAAAAGACCGGGTGCTTGGCGTTGAGCTCGAGCACGCGCTGGCTCTTGGGCATACCGTCGGGCGCGCCCTCGGGACCCTTCTGGAGCACCTTCTCCATCTCGAGCGAAAGCGGGCCCTCGGTGGTGATGCACGCGGGAGCATCGGTCAGGCGCGCAGAGACAGCAACCTTCTCGACCTTGTCGCCGAGTGCCTCCTTCATGGCGTTAAAGAGGTCCTCGTTCTCCTTGGTGGCGTCCTCGGCCTCCTTTTTCTCGTCCTCGGTCGCCAGGTCAAGATCACCGGTCGCAACGTTCTTGAGCTCTAGATGACGATCCTCGACCTCGGGCTCGGCACCGTCGGCCACAGCCTTCTCGGCAGCCTCGCGGGCAGCATCGTCCTCGTAGATCTTGGGCATATCGGCGGCAACGTACTCACGCATAGCCTGGAACGTGAACTCATCCACATCCTGCGTCAGCAGCAGCACGTCATAGCCGCGGTCGAGCACGCCCTTTACCACGGGCATCTTGGCCAAGCGCTCACGCGAGTCGCCGGCGGCGTAGTAGATGGCCTTCTGATCCTCGGGCATGCCCTTGACATACTCAGCCAGAGTAATCATCTTCTGTTCCTTGGCAGACCAGAACAGCAACAGGTCGGCGAGCTCATCGGCCTTCATGCCATAGCTCGAGTAGATGCCGTACTTAAGACCGCGGCCAAAGTTCTCAAAGAACTTCTCGTAGGCCTCGCGGTCGTTGTCACGCATATCCTCAAGGTCGGCGGTAATCTTCTTTTCCACACGCTTGGCGATGGCCTTGAGCTGACGGTTCTGCTGCAGCGTCTCGCGCGAGATGTTGAGCGACACGTCGGCGGAATCCACGACGCCGCGGACAAAGTTGTAGTAGTCGGGCAGCAGGTCGTCGCACTTCTCCATGATCAGGACGTTGGAGCTGTAGAGCGCCAGACCCTTCTCGTAGTCCTTGCTGTACAGATCGAACGGCGCGCGTCCCGGCACAAACAGCAGGGCGTCATACTCGAGCGTGCCCTCGGCGTGGAAGCTGATGGTGCGCGCAGGATCGTCAAAGTCGTGGAACGTGGACTTGTAGAACTCGTCGTAGTCCTTCTGCTCGACATCGGAGCTGTGCTTCTTCCAGATCGGTGTCATGGAATTGACGGTCTCGAGCTCCTGGTAGTCCTCGTACTCGGGCTTGTAATCGTCGCCGGCGTCCTCGGGCTTGGGTTTCTGGCGGCTCTTGGACACCATCATCTGGATCGGGTAACGCACATAGTTACTGTACTGCTGAATCAGGCTCTTGAGACCCCACTCGGTCAGGAAGCGATCGTAGGTCTCGGCCTCGCCGTCGGCATCGAGCTTCTCGTTCTCGCGGAGCGTCAGGATGACATCGGTACCGTGCTCGGCGCGCTCGCCGTCCTCGATGGTGTAGCCCTCAAGACCGTCGGATTCCCACACATGGGCGACATCCTCGCCGTAGGCGCGGCTGACGACCTTCACATGGCTGGCGACCATAAAAGCCGAGTAGAAGCCCACGCCAAACTGACCGATGATGTCGACATCGGAGCCCTGCTGCTCGGCGTTCTCGGTCTTAAACTCCTCGGAGCCGGAATGGGCGATGGTGCCCAGATTGCGCTCCAGCTCCTCGGCGGTCATGCCAATGCCGTTATCCGAGATGGTAATGGTGCGGGCGTCTTTATCAAAGGAGACGCGAATGGCCAGGTCGCCCTGGTCGATCTTGACGCTCGGGTCCTGCAGGCTCTTAAAGTTGAGCTTGTCGACGGCGTCGCTCGCGTTAGAGATAAGCTCGCGCAGGAAGATTTCTTTATTGGTGTAGATGGAGTTGATCATGAGGTCGAGCAGTTTTTTGCTCTCGGTCTTAAATTGACGCATGTGCAGTCCTTTCGCGCTACCCCCGTCCGCAAAAACGGCCCGGTTGCCCGAGCCGCATCGCAGACCTGCTATGTTCAGACTTAGATTTTATAACCCATTAACGCGCATATATACATACGGAATCGAAAAACTGTATGTCCGAGCGCTCTGATGCGCCAATTGCCAAGGAGTGTCCCAAACTGCCGGCAGGAAAGGAACGTTCCCATCTGCCATCTACGCGCTTGGCCATCCAGGCATGAGGCTGGCCCTCGTCTTCGTAGTCCACCGGGGCAATCTGCGTGTAGCCCGCCTTGGCATAGAGCGGCAGCACGTATTCCTGAGCATGCAGCTTAATGAGCTTGGCGCCGGCATCACGCGCGCACGTATCACTGGCCTCGACAATCTTGCTCGCCAAACCGCGACGGCGCATGCTCGGCAGCACGGCCACGCGCCCCATAATGTAGGTCTCCCCCGCCGCGACACCTTCGTCCAAGTCGCACGCCGGCGACACCGGAGCCTCTGCGTCAGCCGCGCGCTCAAGCTCTTCGGGAAACACGCGCGAGCAACCGGCAAGCTCGCCGTCTACATAGAGCGTCACATGAATGCAGTTCGGATCCTCGTCGATAGCGTCGAACTCATTCTCGTAGCCCTGCTCGTCCATAAAAACGACGCGGCGCACCAACGCCGCGTCATCAAAGCATCCCGTCTTAAGTTGGATATCCATGGCTGCCCTTTCATTCAATGCGAACGTTAGGGACAGATTTTAGCGAAAATGAGCTCCGCGTACGCTAAACTTCGCGCGAGCCTTCGCCAGGCAGTCGTAATGACCCACGTTATGGGCATCGCTCGCGATGAAGCTGTACAGGTTCTGATCGAACAGGCGCTGTGCCGGCTTTTTCTCGCGACCAAAGCGACCGCCGGCAATAAAGTCCGCCGAAGCCTGCAGCTTGCAGCCCATATCGACCAGACGCTCCGCCACGCTTACATCCTTTTGAACCGCACGATAGCGCTCAGGATGAGCGATGATCACCTGGTAGCCACGGCACTGCAAATCGTAAATCGTGTTCTCGTACTCTCTAAACGCATACGCATCGGCATGCGTCGAAAGTTCGAGCAGAAACTCGTTGGTCCCATCGAAATGCAAGTGCTCCGCGGCATCGATACCAAGCTCAACGAGCTTTCGATGGTTGACCTCGAAGCCCATCTGGAGCGGAAAACCGTCAGCGTTATCGCGCAGCAGCTCAAAGGCATCCCACATCTTGTCGTAATCAAAATAGGGATCACGGCAGTGAGGAGTGCAAACGATTCTGGTTACACCGGCCCGCTTGGCAGCCTCGAGCATCGCCAAGCTCTCATCGAGATCGGCGGCGCCGTCGTCTACACCCGGCAAGATATGGCAATGAATGTCACGCATAGGTCAGCCTTAATCAACTAAACGTTTGCTCGGTTGGTGAAGATGCCCTTTTTGGAAGTCCCCTGATCGTCGGAGCCCTTCTTCACCTTCTTACCGTCCTTGGTGTAGTAGGAGTAGTAGTACTCGCTGGTCTCGGTCTCGCAGTAGTTCATAACGGTACCGATGAGCTTGACCTTCTCGGACTTTTTAAGCTGACCGATGGCGTTGAGCGCCTCCTCGCGCTTGGTGAAATCCTCACGCACCACGAACAGCGTGCCGTCGGTCAGACTTGCGATCTCGGCAGCATCGATGAAGGTGCCGACCGGGGGAGCATCAAAGATGACGTACTGAAACTTAGCGGACAGTGCCTTTACCAGCTTGGCAAAGCGGTGAGAGACGATGATGTCGGCAGGATTGGGAATATGCGGCTCGGCATCGAGGAAGTAGAAGTTCTTCTGACCCGTCTCGACAATCGCCTGGTCAATGGAGATCTGCTCGGAAAGAACCGCATAGAGTCCGCCGCGCGAACGAACGCCGAGCATATCGGAAAGGGACCTGCGGCGCATATCGGCCTCGACCAGGAGCACGGACTTGCCGCTCGTGGCGATAGCCTGGGCAAGGTTAATGGAAACCGTAGACTTGCCCTCGTTGGGAATCGAGGAGGTAACGGTGATGGTGCGAATGGGGTCGTCCACGCTCGCAAAGCGGATGTTGGCCAGAAGGGTCTTGGCGGCATTCTGTACAACGAGCTTGTCGGTGTTCTTTGCCTTAGCCATGCCTATTTACCACCTTTCATAGCCGGAATTCGGCCAACAACGGGAATGCCCAGGAGCTCTTCTGCCTCTTCGGCACCGCGGATGCGGGTATTGAGCATGTCTGCCAAAACGACATAGGCGACTGCGATAAAGATACCGGCGAGGAACGCGACGGCAATATACAGCGTGCGCTTGGGGCCGCTGGGGGCTTCGGGGGTCTTAGCCTCGTCGATAACGTTGATGCTCTGGGCAGCGCCGACGTTCTGAGCGACCGTACTCACCGAGCTGGCCATGGCCTTTGCGACCTTAGCCGTCTCCTTGGCATCGGTGCCGGTAACCGAAAGCGTAATGACACGCGTGGTGGTCTCGGAGGAAACAGACACCTTGTAGTCATCCAGATCGGTGAGGCCCAGTTCATTGGCTGCGCCGCTCTTAACGCTATCGCTATCCAGCAGCGTGGCGATATCGTTGGAAAGCATCTGACTCGCCGAGAGATCGTTGTAGCTCATCTGACCGCTATCGTCGGTCTTGGCGAGAATGTACATGCTCGTCGTCGCGGTATAGGTGTTGTCCATCGCAACGAAGGACACGATGCCCATGGCGATCGCGCAGACCACCGGAAGGGTGATGACCAGCTGAAGGTGCTTCTTCAGCAGCTGGAACAGTTCGAGAAGGGTCATGCAGCTTGCCTTTCATTTCCCCAGTTCGGATTGACAAAACTGTCCGTATGTTATCGCATCTTTTTACCGAGACCAAACTCTATACATAAGAAACAGGCTCTCCTGTAAAAATCCTTGATTATCGACTTCATCCGAACACCTCCCACATTCATCCGTACATGTACGGATGAATGTGGGAA
>URVZ01000057.1 GCA_900551365.1 uncultured Collinsella sp. | reverse complement strand
ACAGAAGACCGGCATAGCTCCGCCGGTCTTCTGGGTACTTTAGCATACTAGAGTGCTTGCGGGGAAAATCCTTGTCCGCAGCTCACACCGTATTCATTTGGAAACATAGGGGCAGACGCTCAGCTAAATCTGACGATTATCTAGGCCAACCAGAAACCATATCCCGTTTTTCGTCTAAAAACTGGGATGCAGTTTCCGCTGAGGACTATCCGAACTGCTTCTGCAGCGGCTGTTTTGGCTCCGGGACCGCGTCAATCGCATATCTTTATGGCGCCTTTATCCTACACATGTTGTATAACTACCAAATGTGGAATATAACAAAGAGCAAAACATAGGCTGAGCGTTATGGAGGATTGAGGTTGAAAGAGAAGCTATTTCGATGGGTCGTGAAGCACCGCAAACCCATCATCGCGTTCTATGCGGTGGCAGCACTGGTATGCCTGTTCCTGCGCCAGTTTGTAGGCGTTAACTACGACATTACGAGCTATCTGCCCGACGAAGCGGCGTCGACCGTCGCTCTGAATACCATGGGTGATGAGTTTGAGGGTGACATTCCCAACTGTCGCGTTATGGTGCCCAATGTCTCGATCGCTCAGGCGCTCAAATACAAGGACAAAATCAAAAAGGTCGACGGCGTCGAGGAGGTCCTATGGCTTGACGACGCGGCAGATATCGATCAGCCGCTTGCCACGCAAGACAAAGACACCGTTGAGACCTATTACAAAAAGAACAACGCCCTGTTTACGGTGACGGTTAATTCCGAAAAGGAGATCGAGGCAACCGACGCTATTCGAGATATCGTGGGCGACGAGGGCGCCATTACGGGCTCGGCCATGTCTAACGCGCTCGCCACCACATCGACCGAGCAGCAGATCAGCATTATCACGGTCGCTGTCATAGCGATTATCTTCGTGATTCTGGTCATCACGACTACCAGCTGGGCCGAACCCATCCTGGTGCTGCTGGGCCTGGGCGTCTCGGTGTTTATCAACTGGGGCACCAACCTCATCTTTGGCGAGATTAGCTTTGTCACCAACTCTGCGGGCTCCATTTTGCAGGTTGCCATCGCGCTGGACTTCTCGGTCTTTTTGCTGCACCGCTTTAACGAGGAGCGTGGCCGCCACGGCAGCGTTGCCGAAGACATGGTGCAGTCGTGCTGCCTGTCCTCGGTCGCCGTGTTTTCGAGCGGTTGCACGGTCTGCATCGGCTTTATCGCGCTTGCCGCCATGCAGTTTAAGATCGGCCCCGACCTTGGTCTTGCCCTTGCAAAGGGTATCGCCATCAGCCTGGTATCGGTCTTTACCTTTGTTCCTTCGATGTTCGTTCAGTTCGATGGCTTTGTGCAAAAATCGCAGCACAGACCCTTTGTCCCGCCGCTGGGTAAGTTCGCCCGTCTGGTGCTCAAGGTCTGTATCCCCGCTGCCGTCGTGATCCTCGCCGTGGTTTACCCTGCGCGTGTGGCATCGACCTCCAGCGATATCACGTACTACTACGGCACTTCGCACATTTTTGGTTCGGATACGCGGCTTGGTCAGGATATGGACAAGGTCAAGGAGGTCTTTGGCAACTCCGATACCTACGTTGTGCTCGTTCCCCGTGGAGAGGTGAGCGAGGAGCAGGCACTCTCCAATGAGCTCAAGGCGCTCCCCGAGGTCAAGTCCATCCAGAGCTATGTTGACGTTGCGAGTCCCTATATCCCCACGGGCATGGCCGAAAAGGACACGCTCGATCTGGTGGAGGGAGAGCACTACAGCCGTTTGGTGCTCACGGTTACCGCGCCCTACGAGGGTCCGAGTACATTTAAGCTGGTCAAGAAGATTCGTTGTATCGCGGACAAACATTATCCGGGTAAGGCAATGCTCGCCGGCGAGGGCGTGAGCACCACCGACCTTAAGGACACCATCACCGTCGATAAGGGCAAGGTCGACCTCATCGCCGTCGTGGCCGTGTTCGCGGTCTTGCTGCTGGCCACCAAGTCGCTGAGCCTGCCGATCATCTTGGTGCTCGTGATTGAGACCTCGATCTGGATCAACTTTGCTGCACCGCTCTACACCGGTATGCACGAGTTCTTCCTCGCCTACTTAATTGTGAGCTCCATCCAGCTGGGCGTTGCCGTCGACTACGGCATCCTGATTGCTGACCGCTATCGTGAGGACCGCGTGACCATGCATAAGCGCGAAGCGCTACTCGAGACCATGGAAGCTTGCACGATTCCTGTTTTGACCTCTGGATCGGTTCTGCTGATCAGTGGCTTCCTGATCCATGCGATCTCGAGCCACGGCGTGCTCAAGCAGATCGGCTGGTTCCTGGGCGTCGGCGTGAGCATCTCCCTAGTCGCCGTACTCTTTGCGCTGCCGGGTTTCCTGTATGTGCTCGATGGCCTCATCGGCAAGACCACGCTCAAAGCTCATTTTTTGCCCAAGGATGCCCAGGATCCGGTTTCGGATACCACCGAGGCATCGGCTGCGGACGGCTCCGCTCAGTAACGTTTTACAAAGCAGTTGGAAGGAATACCGCAATGCATACCCATACCACTGATACCGCTTCGAAAGAGCTCAAAGCCCAACGCGATCTTGTACGTCGTCCCCATAAGCGCATCGCTGCGCTCGCTCTTGCCGCCGGTCTGACCGTGGCCCTTACCGTTCCCGGTGCCGTTGTGTTCGCCGACGGCGTAGGGTCGACGAGCGCTGCCTCGGCTACGAGTGAACAGATGGCGACGGACTCCGATAACAGCACGCCGGGATATAAGAAAAACCAGGTCGTATACGTCAAAACCGATGCCGACGGCAATCGCACGGGTGTTTACGTGGTCAATAGCTTCGAGGCCAATAAGGGCGTCAAGATCGACGATGCCGGCACCTATAACAAAGTGACCAACCTATCGACGACTCAAAAACTAACGGACGACAGCGGGTCGGTTGCCGTTACGGGCCAGGGAGTGCAGGACTTTGTCTACCAGGGCGATCTGGACAAGAACACTCAGATGCCGTGGAACGTCACCGTAGCATACCAGCTCGATGGCCGCGATATCGACGCCAAGGATTTGGCGGGCAAGAGCGGCAAGCTCACCATGAAGCTCAAGGTCGAAAAGAATGACGACTATACCGGTGGCGATTATGCCGATAACTACCTGGTTCAGATTACCGGTCAGCTTAAGGATGCCGAGGCACACGATATTGAGGCTGAGGGCGCCACGGTTGCTGCCAACGGCTCCAACACGCAGCTTACCTACATGGTGATTCCCGGCAGCACCGGAGACTACACCATTACGACCGATGTTGAGGATTTTGAGTTTGATGGCTGGCAGATTGTCGGCGTGCCGCTGAATCTTGCCATCGATGTGGACTCGAGCAGCATGGATACGAGCCAGCTCGTGGAGCTCTCCAACGGTATTGCTACGGCCAATAGCGGTGCTGGCCAGGTTGCCGACGGTGTCAAGACGCTCGCGGCCTCGCTTGCCACGGCCAATACCGGTGCCGGCACGCTGTCCAGTGGCGCCGCTGCGCTCGCGGCGGGTACGAGTCAGCTCAACGCGCAGGTCCCCACGCTGGTCGAAGGCGTGAGCAACCTTAATGCCGGTGCCGAGGGGGTTAATGCCGGTGCCGTGCAGCTTAAGGGCGGTGCGTCCGATCTTTCGGCGGGCCTTTCCAAGCTGCAGGGGAGCGCACAGCAGATCTCGGGCGGCATAAGTGGAATTGCCGCTGGGTCCGATACGTACGTCGACGCGCTGACGCTGGGCAAGCAGGCTCAGGAGGCAAACCTTGCCAAGGCGCAGGCTGCGGCCAAGGCGGCCCAGGACGCCGTGACCGCTACGTCGGGCAACGCCTACAGCGCGCTGTACGGGCCGCAGGGTCTTACGGCGGCGCTCAGCGGCGAGGGGCAGTACCTTGCCGGTGCACAGCAGGCGCTCGGCGGGGCAAAGCAGGCCGCGAGCGCCATGGGCAACGATGCGGCAAAGGCTAACGCCGAGAGCGCAAAGGCTGGCGCCGAGAGCACCGTTGCATCTATTGCCGCTGCCAAGGCGGCGGTCGCCGATGCTCAGGACGCGCTGGATAACGCGGCCGATCTCGACTCCGCCAAGGCTGCGGCAGCCAAGCTAAGCGAGGCTACGGCACAGCTGGATGCCGCCACCGCAAGTGCCGGCAGTGCTGCTACCAGCGCGGATGCCGCCGCCACGGCGGCATCGAGCGCCGATGCGACGGGTCTTACCGCGCTTCTCGATTCTGCATCCAATGCCGTTGCGGGCGCGCAGGGTCTTAACACGCAGGTGTCGCAGGGCCTTAAGGGTGCCGAGTCCATGTTTGGCACGCTTACCGATCAGGTTACGACTTTGGCCCAGGCGGCCGGCGCCCAGGGCGGCGCCCAGGGTGCCGTCACCGCGCTCGATAGCGCCATTCAGGGCTACACCACTGTCCAGGATGGCCAACAGCTGAGCCTGGCCGGAGCCATCGCCTATATGAACAGCGCGATCAACCCGGCAAACCCCACGGCCGTGAACCCCGGTCTTGTCGCCGGTGTTGGCTCTGCAGCAACGGGCGCGGGTCAGCTGAGCGATGGCGCCGCGGCTCTTGCCGCGGGCACCGACCAGCTTGCTGCGGGCACACAGCAGCTCAACGGTGCCACGCCCGCGCTTGCCAACGGCGCATCACAGCTCAACAACGGTGCGGCGCAGCTCAAGACAGGTGCTGCTAGCCTTGCTAGCGGCATGAATCTTCTCTCCTCGGGTGCAGGTACGCTTGCCAGCGGCGCATCCGAGCTCGGCAACGGCATGCAGGAGCTTACCGACCGAACGAGCAATCTCGATACTCAGGTCATCGACACCGTTAAGGACAAGATCGAGGAAATGCTCAACCCCGGCTTTACGCCGACGGACTTTGTCAACGGCGAGCAGGGCGGACATATAAATCGCGTGCAGTTTATCTATATGACGGGCGCGATCAGCAAGTAGGCAGCCGCGCCCTTGTGGCGATTGGCATCGATAGCAAGTTATGAGGGGAGGGGCCGTCGGGCATTGTCTCGGCAGCCCCTCTTTGCTGTCAGCGGCCACTTCGCGTCTTTGCAGAAGCTGTACCGCAAGATTTGTGTTTGGAAGGAGACGCGCTTTCTGCAAGGGGCGGAGCGCGGAAAGCATGTCCCGGATTTGATGCTCGGAACGGGATGAGCTTTCCGGATCGGACCCCAAGCGGAAAGCGCGTCCCGTTTCGGGGCTTCAGAATGGGACGCATCCGGAAACCGCATCCCACTCTGAGCCGAAATTCCGGGATGAGATTTCCGCCGAGGACACCCTGCGCCGACGGCAACGCAAAAAGGGCGCCCGCGCGAATGCGGACGCCCTTGTGTAGGGTCGAGATATCAACCAGCCAAGATATCGGCCCTGCGGCCAGCTCTTAGTAGTCGAACTGGTGGTAGTAGCGGCGGTACTTGAGGTTGTGCTTGGTGACCAGCTCGTAGTTGCGCGAGAGGCGGTCGGTGGTCAGCACGGACAGGATCCACGGCGACACGATGACGCGGAAGTCGTCGTCCAGGCCCGGGATCGCGTACTCGGCGGTGTCGATGATGACGTAGTCCTCGTCGCCGGTCACGCCGCTGGTGAGGAAGGCGCGGACGCGCTCGTCGAGGGCGCGGCACTCGTCCTCGCCCATGAACAGGAACACCGGGACGCCGGGCTCGAGCAGCTCGAGCGTGCCGTGGAAGAAGTCGTGCGAGGTGATGTGGCGGATGCGCTTCCACTGCATCTCCTCGAGCAGGCACATGGAGTACAGGATGGTCTCGCCCCACAGCGCGCCCGAGCCGATGAACATGGTGTAGTCGGCCAGCGCGTACTTCCTGGCGAGCTCCTCGGCGCGCGGCTCGAAGCGCTTGCGGATGTCGAGCATGTCCTTCCAGACGTCCTTCGTCTGCTCGATGAACAGGTCGAACTTGGGGAAGCAGCCGCGGCGGTTGAGCAGGCGCAGGCCGAAGCAGTCGGCGAGGTAGTAGCCCTTCTCGCAGCCGCCCGAACCATGGTCAGAAGCCATGGCGACGCAGTTCTCGGCGCCGACAGCCTGGCCGATGGGGCCCTCGGGCTTGGTCATGGCGTAGACGCGCACGCCCATGTCCTTCATCTTCTTGACGGCCTCGAGGACCTCGGGGGTGGTGCCGGACTCGGAGGCGGTGAGCACGACGGACTTCTCGGTCATGCGCTTGTGGCCCATGGCGTTCCACTCGGCGGCGTGGATCAGGTAGACCTCGAGGTCGCGGTCGCCGAACTTGTTCATGAGGTACTCGAGCTGCATGAACTCGTCCCAGGTGCCGCCGACGCCCATCAGGAAGACGGCGTCGTAGCCCTCCTCGTGCACGCGGTCGGCCAGGGCGGTCATCTTCTTGCCGGCCTCGTAGACGTTCCTGCCGTCCTCGAGGTAGCCCTCCTGGTCGAAGTGCATGATCTCGATCTTCTCGGTCTCCTTCATTCCCGCTCCTTTCACGAGCAGTTTGAATTGTCGCACGGAATGAACGGGCTTGCCGCCCCGTCGCACCGCTTAACCTTGTGGACATCTTGGCCCCAAGCTCAACAATTCAAAGGTTCTTAATACCAGTGAACGATTACAGGTTAGCCGTTTTTAATACCGATTTTATGATTTCATCCTCCCCTCTCGGTAGACGGTCAGTTTTTGCCGCTCATCGGTCAAGCGACATATATCCGTAAAAACGAGCGCCCCCGCCATGCGCAGGGACGCTCTAGACGCTAATAGTTGTAGGTATATCCGCCGGCGTCGCCGCGGGTAAAAGACTTGGCATGCTCGATTGCCTGCCCACTCGAGTCATAGGTCAGGCCTTCCAGCACGAGCGCCAGATCGCCCGGCTCAAGATTGAGCAAACTCGCATCGCGTGCGCCCAGCGCCTCGATATCGAGTTTCTCTACCGACTGATCTGGCTTGCGTCCCAACATATCGTAGGTCTCGAACAGGCTGAAGACCGAAATGTCCACGTCTTCGATGCCCGGAAACAGCAGGCACGGAATCAGTGTCATCTCGATCGATACGGGCTCACCATCGATGCAGTTGAGGCGGCGCACCGAGTAAAGCAGATCGTCCTCGGCGATGCCAAACAAGTCGGCATAATACGGGCCGGCGTAGCGTTTGGAGCGCGCCAGGATGCGCACCGACGGCGTCGCGCCCGATGCCAGAACCGACTGGCGGAAGCCGCCCTTGCGTTCGTGCTCGTCAAACCACTTGTGTCCCACAAAGGCGCCTTTGCCCTGCACGCGACGAATCTGGCCACTTTTGACCAGCTCGTCCATGGCGCTTCGGATTGTCAGGCGTGTCGTGCCAAACTCCTCGGCCAGCTCGTTTTCGGACGGAATCATCGAGCCCGTCGGGTAGTCGCCGCGCTCGATTCGCTCCGCAATGCAGCGGCGAATTTGTTTGTAAACCGGCAAGTCTTCTACTGCATCAGCCATTCGACACCTACCTTCGTCGCAACGCCGTCTGCCTCGCCGTTATCGGCAAAACGATACTTGGTCGGCAGAATCACGGACTTGCAATACTCGACAAAGCCATCGTTCTCGTCACGCTCGTGCGAAGCCTTGTAAAACACCGGCGTGCCCTCCTGAGCACCCAGCAACTTGGCCTCGTCGGCGTTCAGACGGCTGATGGAAATATGCTCCTTGCCGTGCGCCACATGGACATTCCCCTCTTTGAGCAAAACGTCGTAGAGGCTTTCCTGCTCAAAATCGTGATCGGGAAGCGAGGGGCACAAAGACAGATTGACGTGAGCCGTCTCAATCGACGCCGGGGAACCATTAACCACGCGCACGCGCCGAATGCAGAAGAGCGGCATGCCCAGGTCGATCTGGGCTTTTTGGGCCAGATCGATATCGGCGTACACGACCTTGGACCAAACCAGGTGTGCGGTCGACTTTGAGCCAACCCTCTCCACCGCCTGCGTATAGTTCCATGTTTCCTGAAAGATATTCAGCGGTTTGGGAGGACACACATAGGTGCCCGAACCGCGGCGGCTTTCCAAAGTTCCGCACGAAATAAGACGCGTGATCGCAGCGCGCAACGCCGTGCGCGACACGCCCAGCTCTTCACAGAGCACACGCTCGGCGGGCAGCCGGTCACCACCCTGCAGGTCATAATGTTTGATATACCAAAGAATGCCCTCAAAGGCGCGATCTTTGGGCGGAATCGCATATGGTTCACTCGACATGGGCAAGGCTCCTCAACCGCTTGATGCTGCGGGCATCATTGCTCCGGACGCCCCATGGCGTCGAAGGCTTCTTTGATCTGCTCCGCAACGTTCCGATACGATCGATATAGGCCGGAGTCTCGCTTGACTTCGCCCGCGGTCACCGGAATCTCAAGCTTCGAAATCTCATCCTCGCCGGTTTGCACGGCAACGATGACACCCATACCAAGGCACATATTACGCTTGGCAGCGTTGTTTTTGGTAGCCTGAGCTGGATTAATCAAAATCTGCTGAGCTAGTTCGCGCTTGCTAACCTCCGGCACATCCTCGGGATTTCCGGTCTCGACAATCTCGCACTGCAGCACGTCCGCATAGTCAAAAATCTTAGGCTCTGCACCACGCTGATGCACGGCCCACTTGCGGCGCGTGGCATCCTGGTAGATAGCCGGCAAAAATGTAAACCGCGGCGGGTCCAAAATCGTATCCGTGATGGTAAACACATCGGGATCAAAGGCATCCTGCGGGTTTTTCTTCTTGAACAGCCCCATATCAGCCTCCCGTACTAGCATTAAACAACTCATGCTGAATATAGCACCAATTTCAAGCCACCGCTTTAGCGCATCGGTGCGTGGCGCCTATGGCTCGCTCAGCGGAAGAGTTTACAGGCGAGGGCCGGGGTGGTTGGTATAGGTTTTGGAAGTGGGCTTCGCGAACTTCCAAAACCTATACCAACCACCCCGGCCCCGGCAATGTAATCCTGGCTGACCATAGTTGGATGCGCGGTCCACAAGGCGGTATCAGCAAAGTCCCTATTACATAAAAAAGAATCAGCCCCCGCAGATCGAAACGGTCGAGAGGGCCGCCTCCGGGCGGGTTACCTTGCTCCGGGAAGTTCGCGAAGCCCACTTCCCGGAGCAAGGTAACCCGCCCGGAGGCGGCCCCAGCGCGAGGCCGTCCCGGATGCTATTCGTTGTCGCCAGCGGTCATTTGGGTTGCGGAGAGCGCGCCGTCGGCTGCGGTTGCGGCAGCGGCGTCGGGCCAGACCCAGTCGGTGAAGGCCGGGTGATCGTAGCCCTCGTCGCAAGCGAACTCGAAGGCTTCGGTGCGGAAGGCCTCCCACTCGTTGATCT
Source organism: uncultured Collinsella sp. (assembly GCA_900551365.1). Taxonomy (GTDB): domain Bacteria; phylum Actinomycetota; class Coriobacteriia; order Coriobacteriales; family Coriobacteriaceae; genus Collinsella. The sequence continues at coordinate 2,113 of URVZ01000057.1, read as the reverse complement.
GCTCGGCAAACTTGTCGGCATCGACCATACGCAGCACGTCGGCAGCCAGGGCCCAACGGTCCATGTTGTTCAGGCGCAGCATGTCGAACGGTGTGGTCGTGGAGCCCTTCTCCTCGTAGCCGTGGACGCGGAAGGCGTCGTGGCCGGGGCGGTTCCAGATCAGGCGGCGAATCGTGCCGGCATAGGCGTGGAAGGCAAAGAGAACGGGCTTCTCGCCGCAGCCGAAGAATTCAGCCCAGCGCTCGTCGCTGATGGCCTGGTCGTTCTCGCAGACGTTCTGGATCTTGAGCAGGTCGACCACGTTGACGAACCAAACCTTGATGCCCAGCTCGCGCAGCATGTCGGTTGCCGCCAGAGCCTCGAGCGTCGGCACGTCACCGCAGGTGGCAACGACGACATCGGCCTCGGCGAGCGAGGCGGCGGTCGATGCCCACTCCCAGGTCGCAACGCCCTCGGCAAGCTCGGCCTTGGCCTCGTCGACCGTCTGGAAGGTCGGGGCGGGCTGCTTGCCGCAGAAGATGGCGTTGACGCAGTCGGTGGACTGGTAGACGCGCTCGGCCACGGCAAGGGCCATGTTGGCATCTGCCGGATAGTAGGCGTTCACGATATGCGTTTCGTTGGCCTTGTTGAGCAGTAGGTCGATAAAGCCGGGGTCCTGGTGAGAGAAGCCGTTGTGGTCCTGGCGCCAGACGTGGCTCGACAGCAGAATGTTGAGGCCGCTGATGGGGGCACGCCACGGAATCTCACGCTTGGTGGCCTCGAGCCACTTGCAGTGCTGGTTGACCATGGAATCAACCACGTGGACAAAGCTCTCGTAGGAGCTCCACACGCCGGAGCGGCCGGTGAGCACGTAGGCCTCGAGGAAGCCCTCGCACTGATGCTCGGACAGCTGCTCGACGACCTTACCGGAACCAGCCAGCAGCTCATCGTTGGCCTCGTCCTCGTAGAAGCCGGCATCCCACTGCTTCTTGGTCACCCTGTAGGCAGCCTGCAGGCGGTTGGATGCGGTCTCGTCGGGGCCGAAGATGCGGAAGTCGTCCATGTTCTTGGCCAGGACATCGGCGGTGTACTCACCAAAGACGCGGGCGGCCTCGGTGGAGCCCCAGCCGTGACCCTTCTCGGCAACGGGGATCTCGTGGGCGTGGATGTCGGGCAGCTCGAGCTCGCGACGGACCTTGCCGCCGTTTGCGTTGGGGTTGGCACCAATGCGCAGCTCGCCGGTCGGCATAAAGGCCGTCACCTCGGGACGCACCTGGCCCTCGGGCGTAAAGAGCTCCTCGGGCTTGTAGGAACGCAGCCACTCACGCAGCACGCGGAAGTGCTCGTGGGTGTCCTTGGCGCTCGCCAGCGGCACCTGGTGCGCACGCCAGGAGTCCTCGGTCTTCTTGCCGTCGATCTGCTTGGGGCAGGTCCAGCCCTTGGGCGTGCGGAACACGATCATGGGGTAGGCCGGACGAGCGACGGTCTCGCCCGCGGCGTCCGTCAGCGGTGTGAGCCACAGCACGGTCATGCCGCGGTCCACGACGGCACGGTAGAGCATATTGACGATCTCCTCCGCGCCGCTATAGCCAAGCGCCTGATAGCGCGCGCGGAATGTCTGGTTGAGCCAGAAGCCCTTGACCATGTCGCCGGTGTACCCGTCGAGCGAGTACCCATCCGGAAGGACACAGCCGGTCTGGTTCCTGTCTTCAATGAGCACGAGTGTGCTGCCGCTTTCGCGCAGCGCGTCGAGCACCTGCGCCTGCGCCAGCGGCTCGGTGTCGGTGTCGACGCCGGTCTGTCCGGCGGCGGCAAGCGTGTCATACCGCGCGGCAAAGAAATATGTGCCGCCCTGTGCAAGGCCGCCGGCCTGCGCCGTGCCCAGCCCCGCATCCTGCGCGGCGCGCACGATGTCCGGGTCGGCAAGCTCGGCCGGTGTGACCAGCAGCTCACGCGCGCCGGCATCCGCCAGCTGCGTCAGCCAGTCCTGCACCGGGATGCCGGATGCGTCCGAGAGCGCACAGACGTCCTCGTAGCTGACGACCACGTCGACCTGCCGCTGCGTCTGCTCAACACCGATCCGGGCGCCGAGCAGCCAGAAGGCCGATAGCGTGCACAGCGCTGCCACGATCAA
>URVZ01000056.1 GCA_900551365.1 uncultured Collinsella sp. | reverse complement strand
CGACGCGCTTCCAGCACCCCGTCGCTGGCACCTACAAGAAGGAGCGCCTCGAGGCTGGCAAGAAGTACTTCTCCGTCGCTTCTGGTGGCGGCACTGGCCGTACCCTGCACCCGGACAACATGGGCGCCGGCCCTGCCTCTTACGGCATGACCGACACCATGGGCCGTATGCACTCCGACGCCCAGTTCGCCGGTTCTTCCTCCGTGCCTGCGCACGTCGACATGATGGGTCTCATCGGCATGGGCAACAACCCCATGGTCGGTGCCACCGTCGCCTGCGCTGTCGCCGTCGAGGAGGCCCTCAAGGCCTAATCGCGCCCGCGCGATGCTCAGATAGTTGAGCTTTGGAGCCGCTACCTTTCGAGGTAGCGGCTCTTTTTGTTTGCGCTGGCGCAGGGTATCTAATGCCGATATATCAGCTGGGGCGAAATACGAGATGTGAAGAGATGGAGCGTCAGAGCGTCCATGACGCCCACCTGCCATATTTGCCCTTTACCGATTTGACGGGTCTTTGCGGCCCCATTGCCGATCACCCGTGCGACAATGCGCCGGACGAGAAAGGAATCCGATGGAATCGACTGATGTACTGGTAATTGGATCTGGCATTGCGGGCCTTTGTGCCGCCATCGAAGCGGCACGCACGGGCGCAACCGTCGCTGTGGCAAGCGCCGGCAAGACCATGAGTGGATCGAGCTTCTTCCCTGGAACCTGGGGCCTAGGGCTTATCGGACCCGTTAACGAAGACGACGAACAAGACCTCATCGACACCATCCAGACCGTCGGCGGCGGTATCGCCGACCCCGAGCTTGTCCAGACGTTTGTCCACGGCATTCCCCAGGCAATTGAATGGCTCGAGCAAGACCTGGGCGTTAAGCTCAAGCGTCCGCAAAACGCTGAGAGCGCTCAGCAAAAGCAGTTTATCCCCTGCTTTGACCACAAGACGCGCATGTGGCGCGGCCTCACCCGCAAGCCACTTGAGGACGCTCTGACAGCCCGGATCGAGTTGCTCGGCATTCGTCTGCTCCCCCGCCATGAGCTTATCGACCTAGTTGAGGACACGAACGGCAGAATCACCGGAACCGTGCTCTACGACCGCGCAAATGAGCATCTCGTGCCTATGGCAGCCAAGGCCACTGTCATCGCTGCGGGCGGCACGGGTGGCTTGTTCGAGCGAAGCCTCACTTCCGCCGACGTGCTCAGCTCCTCGCAGGCCATCGCGCTGGCGCACGGCGCGTCCCTTACTAATATAGAGTTCATGCAGATGATGCCCGGCTTCATTGAGCCCAAACGCAACCTGGTCTTCAACGAGAAAACCTGGCGCTACGTACATGTAGACCAGCCGGTAGATATTGCCGACGACAAGCTGGACGACCTGCTCGAGCAGCGCTCTGGATATGGTCCCTTCACGTCACGCTTGGCCTCCCGCGCTATCGATCTCGTCATCGATCAGGCAGGTGTCGAAGGCCTGGCACTCCACTACGACTTCCCCCGCGAGGATGTCCCAGAGTTTGTGCAGACCTTTGCCACCTGGCTGCAAGACGAGCACGGCATCGCCCCGGCTGACGAGATGCGCGTTGCGATGTATGCCCACGCCGCTAACGGCGGCATCAAGATCGATAAGACCGCGTACACGGGCGTTGAGGGCCTCTACGCTTGCGGCGAGGCGACAGGCGGCATGCACGGAGCCGACCGCATTGGTGGCTTATCAAGTGCCAACGGCATCGTGTTCGGGCGCATCGCAGGCGCATCGGCAGCCCTTGCAGCGCAGAAAGAGCCTGAGACAGCCCTGAAGGCGGATATCGCCCTCCCCCACTACGGCATTGCCACAACAGATGCCGAACGCCTGACACACGGCCTTAGGCACACGATGAGCACCTATTGCATGATCAACAGGACCGAAACAGGCCTATCCGAGGCACTACACGAGCTTGAGGGCTTGAAGACAGAGGCAATGACCTTGAGCACACAGAAAGCCCAGGACAGCGAGATCGCAGCCCTCGCCCGCCTACAGTCGCAGATTCGACTAGCACAGGAAATGGTCAAAGCCATGCGCAAGCGAACTGAAAGTCTCGGGTCGCACTATCGAGCGGATTAAACCGGACACCTATCTAAAGCAGAACACAACCAATCGATATCCATGGGCCCCGTGAGCTCGAGGTGGCACGGGGCCCATTCGTGTCCGCACGGCAGCGTATCCTTATTCTGAATACAGAGTGGGCAAAGCCCGCATAGACAATAGACCAGCGAGGAGGAGATATGGACAGTAGAGATATCGAGAAGTGGCGTGTCGAACTTGATAGCTACGCCAATGTGGAAGACGGCGTTGAATATTGGCTCGCACGCGATTTAATGGAACCCATGGGGTACACTCGATGGGAGAACTTCGCCGAAGTTGTTAAGAGGGCAAAAGTCTCGTGCGAAACAAACAAAACTCCAGTTGATTCCCATTTTCGTGACACCACGAAAATGGTAACTGCCGGTGTCGCCGCTCGCGCGGTTAAAGACTACAAACTTACGCGCTACGCATGCTATTTAATCGCCCAAAACGGAGATCCAAACAAGCCGGAGATCGCGCTCGCGCAGGCATACTTTGCCGTGCAGACGCGCCGCCAAGAGCTCATAGAGCAGCGCTTCGCAGAGATTCAGCGCTTGCAGGCGCGCCACTCGCTATCCGATTCAGAGAAACAGCTCTCGGGTATTGCGTTCAAACGCGGCGTTGACTCCAAAGGATTCGCGATCATCAAGTCGAAGGGCGATGAAGCGTTATTCGGCGGCAGAAGCACGGCGGAAATGAAGCAGCAGCTCGGCGTACCCAAGAGCGCGGCATTGGCGGACAGGTTAGCCGATGTCCTCATCAAAGCAAAGGACCTTACGAACTCGATGACGGCCTTCAACGCCGAGGAACACGACCTGTACGGTCTGGACCAGATCAAGCAAGAGCACGTCGAGAACAACACAAGCGTGCGTGGCAGCCTCATCGACCGCGGAATTGTCCCCGAGAACCTACCGCCTGCCGAGGATACAAAAAAGCTCGAGCGTCGTGTGAAGGCAGACGAGAAGAAACTCAAGGAGGGTACTGACGGTTTTACCGATCCCCAGGGTAGGCTCGATCTATGAAAGCAGCTGTGCACCGACGGGTTCGACCCCATGCGAGGTCAGCAAAAAAGACGGCCAACTTTCGTTGACCGTCTTAACTTGCTTTGGCGGGCCCTCAGGGGGTCAGCCTGCTGCGCAGGCGACCGCTGCGGCGCCAAGGCGCCTTGCGCGCTGCGCTGGCAAATGCTTACGCATTTCCTCAGCTCCGCGCCCCGACGGGTTCGACCCCATGCGAGGTCAACAAAAAAGCGACCAGCCTGGGCCGGTCGCTTTAACAATCTTTGGGTGGGCCGTCAGGGGGTCGAACCCTGGACCTTGGGATTAAGAGTCCCCTGCTCTACCAACTGAGCTAACGACCCGATATCAACACGAAGCAAGAACTGGGGTGGGTAAAGGGACTCGAACCCTCGACCTACGGGACCACAACCCGTCGCTCTAGCCAACTGAGCTACACCCACCGTGTCCTGTGCGCTTCGCGCTCGACTATTATTGCAAGGAACGCCACGCGATGCAAGCCCCAATTTTCAAGAATTTTGAAAAGAGTTTTTCGAGACCATTTCGAGCAAATCCCACCGGTTTCATAGGAGTAAACTTGCCCCACTGCAAATGCTCGAAAGGACCGGCATGAAAGAACTCTCCAACCGCACGGCAACGTTTACCGATTCCGTCATCCGCCGTATGACGCGCATCTCCAACAAGTATGGCGCCGTCAACCTGTCGCAGGGCTTCCCCGACTTCGATCCCCCGGCGCAGCTGCTCGATAGCCTGAGCACCATCGCCACCGACCCCAAGCCGCTTTACCACCAGTACTCCATCACCTGGGGCTCCCAGGCCATGCGTGAGGCGCTTGCCGCCAAGCAGGAGCATTTTATGGGCATGCCGTTGAACCCCAACGAGAATATCGTAGTCACCTGCGGCTCCACCGAGGCCATGATGGCCGCCATGATGACGGTCACGAACCCTGGCGACAAGGTCGTCATTTTCTCGCCGTTCTACGAGAACTACGGCGCTGACACCATTCTCTCGGGGGCCGAGCCCATCTACGTGCCGCTCAACCCGCCCACATTCGACTTTGATCGCGAGGTCCTCGAGGCGGCCTTCCGCGACAACGACCCCAAGGCCATCGTCCTGTGCAACCCATCCAACCCCTGCGGCAAGGTCTTTACGCGCGAGGAGCTCACTTTTATCGCCGACCTCTGCAAAAAGTACAACGCCTACTGCATCACCGACGAGGTATACGAGCACATCGTCTACGCACCCCACGAGCACGTCTATATGGCCACGCTGCCCGGCATGTTTGAGCGCACTATCAGCTGCAGCTCGCTGTCCAAGACCTACTCCATCACCGGCTGGCGTCTGGGCTACACTATCGCCCCTGCCGAAATCACCGAGCGCATCAAAAAGGTCCACGACTTCCTCACCGTGGGCGCCGCCGCTCCCCTGCAGGAAGCCGTCGTCACCGCCCTCAATTTCGACGACAGCTATTACGATGAGGTCCTCGACCTCTATACCGCCAAACGCGACCTGTTCTGCCAAGGGCTCGATAGTATCGGACTTAAGCACAACGTACCGCAGGGCGCCTACTACGTCATGATGGACATCTCTGAGTTTGGCTATGACAGCGACCTCGAGTTCTGTGAAGACCTCGCGTCTAAAGTGGGTGTGGGCGCCGTGCCCGGCTCGAGCTTCTTCCGCGAGCCCGTCAACCATCTGATTCGTTTCCACTTTGCCAAGCGAGACGAGACGCTTAACGCGGCGCTGGAGAACCTCAAGTCGCTACGTGATAAAATCAAGCCGCACGGGTAAGGACGGCCCGGCAACTAAAGCAACCAAAGAAGCCCCGCACCGCCCGCCGCGTTGCGAGGCTTCTTTCTATAGCGCTTTCTTAAATGGTTAGAGCTCTATACTTTAGTCACGGAGCAACTCGTCCCAGAGAGAGGAATACTATGGCAGAGCAGCAGCTTATCGGAGCGCTCGAGGCCGGTGGCACCAAGATGGTCTGCGCCACGGGCTATGCGGACGGTACGGTCCTAGAGCGCGAGCAGATCGCGACCACGACCCCGCAGGAGACCGTTGAGGCCGTCAACGCATGGTTTGCCGACAAGGGCATCGCCGCGCTGGGCATCGGCGCATTTGGCCCCACCGCAGTCAACCCCGCTTCGCCCCAATACGGCAAGATCCTGGAGACGCCCAAAACGGCATGGCGCTACTTTGACCTGCTGGGCACTATCCAAAACGAGCTCAATATCCCCTGCGGCTACGATACCGACGTCAACGTCGCCTGCCTAGGCGAGGTCACGTTTGGTTGCGCCAAGGGCCTTACCGATGTGGTCTACCTGACCATCGGCACCGGCGTGGGCGCCGGCGTGCTCTCGGGCGGTAAGCTCGTGCACGGCATGATGCATCCCGAGGCCGGCCACATCTTGGTCACGCGCGACCCGCGCGACACCATCGGCGAGCATAGCGCCTGCCCCTTCCACGACAACTGCCTCGAGGGCCTCATCGCCGGCCCCGGCGTTAAAAAGCGCTGGGATGGCAAGAGCGCCGGAGACATGGCCGATGACCCGGAGGCCATGGACCTGCTCGCCGGCTATCTGGCACAGGCGCTCATGACCTACACGCTGTGCTACGCGCCGCAAAAGATCATCATCGGCGGCGGCGTGGCCGACCACACTCCCATCGTGCCGCTCGCACGCAAAAAGTGCGCCGAGATGCTCAACGGCTATATCGTCACGCCCGAGGTCAACGACATCGATAACTACATCGTCAACAACAGCCTCGAGGGCAAGCAGGGCATTATGGGCTGCCTGGCCCTGGGCGCACAGGCGCTTCAGTAGCAGACGCACCCACAGGGCGTGGCGCGCTCGGCAAATCCAACCTACGGAACGACGCCACCACGCCTCATATAAGCCCTCAAATAAAAAAGGCCGCCTAGGACCAAACAATACGTCCTAGGCGGCCTTTTTGGCGCACATCAGCGACCGTAAGAGATATCGGAGCACAACGCCCGTTGCCGCTCCACAGCAGTCGATCATCACATCGGTGATCATGCCGGCGCGTCCCGGCACAAAGAGCTGAATCGTCTCGTCGATCGAGGGAATCAGCAGCAGGAACACCGCCGTGGGCAGCAGCACGTCAAAGGTGCGCCGGCCCTCAAAATCAAAAGCGTGCGTTGCCAAGATGCCGAGCACCATATACTCGGTAAAATGCGCGCACTTGCGAACAACAAAGTTGGTCACCCATTCATATGGAAGTCCCACGCCGTGCAGGAAACCGCGGATAGCTTCCATGACCGTTAGGCTCAGCGAGCCCGACCCCGAGCCGGGAACCAGCGAATTGCCCCAGATCAAGAGCGCCATCAGGCAGGTCACGACCGCCCATTTTCGATTGATCTTAGCCATGCAGAAGTTATGCCTCCGCGCGGAGCGGCGCGAAGCTGGCGGTACCGCCCTCGATAACGCTCAGATAGGCACGGCCCGTACGCTTGGCGGTAGAGGACTGCAGGCGCTCGATCTCTTCCTCGAGGATCTGATTGACGCGCTCGTGACGACGGTTTTCCATAATGCCGGCGGCAATAGCCTCGGCCCGCTCGATGCTCTCGCGCGAGATACGGGCAGTATCCTCGGGGAACACAGCACTGTGACGGCCGACATAGGCGGGGGCAGCAGGCTGAGGGGCAGCGACGGGAGCGGGAGCTGCAACAGGAGCAGGCTCGTCAATCTCATCCAGAATCGCGGTGGCGGCGGCCCACATGTCCTCGTGGCCCGAGTAATCGGCCATGGGAACATCAACCTCGAGCGAGGCGTCCGGAAGGTCGCCGGTGTCGATGCGATCTTGGGCATCAATCGATGCGGTGATGGCTGCAGGCTCATCGAGGTCATCGAGATCGATGTCCGTGGCACCGGAGATGATAGGCATGCTGGCGAGGTTTGCATTGTACGGCGCAGCCTCAGCCGCCTGCTGCTGGGCAGGAGCGCCCCAAAGCGAGCTTTCGGCGGCACGGCGGGCGGCAACGGCCTCCTCGTCCGCAGTCATGGCTTCATCAACGTACGAATTGTCGGCAGAAGCGTTCGCGTCCGCCGAGGTAGCGTTGTAGGCGTTATTGGCTGCCGCGTTGGCAACGAGTGCCACGAAAGCCGCCGTGCTGCCCGCAGGGGCGGCCTGGGAACCAGACACGGCGCGTGCCGCGGCGGCGATGTCGTCGCGATTGAAGGAGCCGGTCTGCCCGCCGTTGGTGAGCTCGTCGATGGCGACTTGATAGACGTCGCGCGAGTGTGCAGGGTCGCAGCTCACCGGCGAATCGTCGTCGAGCATACTGTCGATCATGGACCAAGCCTCGTCCTCGTCCATGGCATCTGCGGCTCGAGCGATGGTAGGGACACCATCATCGGCATGACGGCGCTGGAACGCACCAGTCAGGCCGGAAAGGAATGCCGAGGTAGACTGCTCCGCCTGAGCCTGAGAAGCAGAAGTCGCAGCGTAAGGAGTCGCATCCTGCTGCTGAGCTGGAATCGAGGCGGTCTTGAACTCGCTTTGATGCTGATTGAGATTGGCGGCACCGCCCATGGCATCGGGCTGGAACAGACGCTCTTCACGCTGCGCACGGTACTCGGAGATACCCAGCGAGGCGGCATAGATACCCACGCCCGCCACCGCGCCCACGGCGAAGGGAACCGCACCCGCCACGACCGTCTCGTTCACCGACGAAAACGGCAGCGTCGCCGCATACATAACCACGGGAGCGGCAAGGCCGATCCCGCACGAAAGTCCGGCAAGGACTGCTCGTTGTGTTGCATCAGAAGAAGCCATGAGTCTCCCCATCTTCCAGCACCAAAATCGCATCATTCAGTTGGCTGCGCGAGAGAAGATGAAGCGGGGCTATGCCCCAAAGCAACGGTATATGGTTCGTTTCATCTGCGTTTTCCGTCGCGAAGCTTAACAGCTATTATGCGAAACCCCCTTGGGGATTGCAAGCGACGAAGCGGGATTGAAACGGGAAAATCGCTGCTTGCCGGTCGTGAGGTCAATAATCGTTGGCGAGCGGCTATACGAAAAGGGCCAGGATCTAAACCCCGGCCCTTCTGGCATGTCTATGGTTGTTGTCGTGTGCAGCGGACGGCCTAGAACGTCTGCTCGTAATCGCTGTGCTTTTTTGCCGAACGCACCAGGAACTCCTGGTTGGTATTGGTGCCCTTGAGGCCCTTGATAAACGACGCGGCCGCGCGCTCGGTATTGTTCATGCCGGCGAGGATACGGCGCAGGCCAAAGACAAACGGGCGCATCTGCTCGTCGACCAGCAGGTCCTCGTTGCGCGTGCCCGAGGCAACGGGATCGATGGCCGGGAAGATACGGCGGTCGGCCAGGTCGCGGTCGAGCTTGAGCTCCATGTTGCCGGTACCCTTGAACTCCTCGAAGATGACCTCGTCCATCTTGGAGCCGGTATCGATGAGGGCGGAAGCCAGGATGGTGAGCGAGCCGCCGTTCTCGATGTTGCGGGCAGCGCCCAAGAAACGCTTGGGCGGATACAGGGCCGCCGAATCGACGCCGCCCGAAAGGATGCGGCCCGAGGCGGGCGCCGCCAAGTTGTAGGCGCGGGCAAGACGCGTGATGGAGTCGAGCACCACCACAACATCGCCACCCAGCTCCACGATGCGCTTGGCGCGCTCGATGACGAGCTCTGCCACACGAGTGTGGTTGTCGGCGGGCATATCGAAGGTCGACGCCACAACCTCGCCCTTGATGGAACGCTGCATATCGGTGACCTCTTCGGGGCGCTCGTCGACGAGCAGGCAGATGAGGTGCACCTCGGGATTGTTGATTGAGATAGACTGGCAGATCTTCTTGAGGATCGTGGTCTTGCCGGCTTTTGGCGGCGACACGATCAGGCCGCGCTGGCCCTTGCCGATCGGCGACACGATGTCGATGGCGCGACCGGTGATGGAATCCTTGCCGTGCTCCATACGCAGAGGCTCATTGGGATAGACCGGGGTGAGGTCACCAAACTTGGGGCGGTTACGGGCCTGCTCGGGATCCATGCCGTTGACGGTCGTGATCTTGGCGAGGCCGGCCCGCTTATCGCCGCCGCGTGAGGGGCGCAGCGAGCCCTCGATAACGTCACCCGTACGCAGGCGTGTGGAGCGGATGAGATAGGCGGGAACAAAGGCGTCGTCGCTGGACTTCATGTAGCCGTGGGCATGGATGATGCCGGAACTGTCCGGGCGAATCTGCAGAATGCCCTTGATGTCACGGAAGCCCTCGGCCTTCGCAGCGGTGGTGTAGATTTCCTCGACGAGCTCAGCCTTCTTCTTGCCGGTCGTCTCGATCTCGAACTCCTTGGCCTTCTCGCGCAGCTCGGCGACCTTCATGGCCGCGAGTTCCTCGCGCGAAAGCGTGGGCTCGGTCGGGGCGGCGTTGCGCTCCTTATTGCGCTGCTTGCGATCGCGCTGACGGTTGCGGCGGTCGTTGTTGCGCTCGTCTTTGCGCTCGCTGCGCTCGTCGTTGCGCTTGTGCTGACGGCGGTTGGGGCGGGCGTTCTCGTCGGTCTCGGCGGTCGTGGCGCCCTTGGCAGCCGGAGCTGCTGCGTCGGTGTCGGCAGGGACTTCGTTATCGGCCTTGGTATCGGCATCGGCACTGGGCTCGATATCGGCCTGCTGCTCGACGGCCTTAGCCTTTGCGGACTTTTTGCGCGTGCGCTTGGGTTTATCGGTTGCCGGCTGACCGGCGTTCTCGGCATCGGGAGCGGAGTCGACGGTTGCCTCGACGACCTCGTTGCCAGAATCCTCGAACGCGTCCTTTTTCGAACCCTTGGCCTTGGACGAGCGCTTGGAAGCAGTACGACGGCTACGACCAGGGCGAACATCGGCGGGCTCGCCCTCGGCATGCGCGTCGGTCTCGGTGGCAGCGGCTCCCTGGGCAGAAGCGTCAGCGACGGGTGCGGGCGCGGCGGTCATCGCGGCGTCCTGAGCTGCGGCTGCTGCAGCGGCGGCGGCAGCTTTCTCGGCCTCGACGAAGGCCTTGGGCTTGCGGCCGCGACGGTGCGGGCGAAGAGCGGGATCGACAACGGGAACCTCGTTGGCCTCGGCAGGTGTTGCAGACTCAGAGGGCTGCGCACCCTCCCCTACCGCAGAACGAGTCAGAGCTTCACCGGACTCTTGAGCCACCTGTTCGGCATCCTGCTGAGACTTGGCCGCACGACGACGCGTGCGCGGAGCCGGCTTCTCGGTCGGCTGCCCCGCGACAGGGGCCTCGGCAGCAACAGGCGCCTCGGAGACGACCGGCGCTGCAAGCTCGGTCAGTGCCGCGGCCTCGCGCTCGGCAGCACGGCGACGGGCGCGAACCACCTGAGCCTCGCTAATCTGCGCCAGCGCACGGGCCTGCGCGACCTCATCGGAAATCGGCGCGGAGGAATCAGCAACGGTGCGCTTGGTTCGCGTCACGCGCGTGGGACGGCGCTTGGGCTTGGCAGCCTCCTCGCCATCCGTCACCGACTTAGCCACACGGCGCGTACGCTTGGGCTTTACGGGCGCGGGATCCTCTTCGGCGGCAGGGGCAACTCCCTCGCCAGTGGCAGGCGCGACCTTCTCAGCCGATGCGGGCGTAGGCGTCGAAGCGGCCTTGGGGGCCTCAGGAACCGATGCCTGCACCGGCGCGGGCATCGCGGCCTGGTCCGACGCAACCGGTGCAGCGGGAGCGGTTTGCGCCGTCGTTATTTCGTTTTCTTGCTGTTGATCAGACACAGTGTTTGCTCAACTTTCTTTTCAAGCCCTGTGATCACATGCTCCCTGCATAAACCTTCAGGGCGGCTAAACAGTCTAGCTCCGTACAAAAACGACGGACATCATTGATCTGTATCGAGATGATTGCGTCATATACGCAGCGTTAGTGTAGCACAACCGCCACCACCTGCAACTTAGTCATTGGACGTTCTTAAACGCCCAGTCATCAGGGACACTCTCCCTCAAAAGCGCCTTGAAATGTCGCGCCAGAGGAGTGAAGCCGTGGCATCCGGAATAGCCGCGCCACGAAACTCGCCTATCTACTACGTTTGACCCGCGACCCCTGACCATTCCCTCGATCTTCCTAAAATCGCAAGCCCACTACCTGCGGTTTCGATATCGTACTTTTCGGCATAGTTCGGGGTATGCGACTAAACGTAGTAGATGACCCCGATTCGTGGCGGACGGTTTCGCACTGCTCTCCCCCGGGACAAAAATGGTCCGTTTTCCTCCGTCCCCGAGGGGTCATTTTCAAAACTATGGCGGATTACGGTGTAAGAACGGCGCAAGCCAACAATACCTTGCATTTTTAATATTCGGCAAGCCGCCTACCTGCACTGATAATTGTTCTCGGGGGAAGCGGGCACTGCGGGGCGCGGCAAC